>NZ_JAMYPO010000006.1:0-224424 GCF_040320365.1 Mesorhizobium sp. M0701 | reverse complement strand
AATCCGCTCCGGCCGAGCAGATCGCTCCAGCCGAGTCCGAGCAACCCCGCAAGAAGCGGCGCAATCAGCAGCAGCAAACAGAATCCGCTCCGGCCGAGCAGATCGCTCCAGCCGAGTCCGAGCAACCCCGCAAGAAGCGGCGCAATCAGCAGCAGCAAACAGAATCTGCTCCGGCCGAGCAGATCGCTCCGGCCGAGACCGAGCAACCCCGCAAGAAGCGGCGCAATCGGCAGCAGATCGAAGCGGCCCCATCGGAACAACCGGCCGAGCAGGCAGCGCCGGCAAACGACAACCAGCCCAACATCAATCCGCGCAAGAAGAAGCAAAAACAGAACCAGCAGATCGAGGCTGCCCCGGCAGAACAGGCTCCGACTGTCGAGCCCGGACAAAAGCCGGGCAAGCGCAAGAAGCCTGCTGAATTGACCGGACCCGCCACGGAGCCGGAAGGCCAGCCGGCGCCGACCAATAAGGAAGCGACCCCACAGGCCCAACCGGCTCCGACCGAGCAGCAGGCCGCTCCCGTCCAGGGCGAACAGCCCCAGGACAAGATCAAGAAACGTGGCAAGAGGCCTGTCGGCGAACAGCCGGTGACAGGAGAGCAACAGCCCTCGACCGGCGAACAGCCTTCGACTGGCCAGGCCGCGCCTGTCCAGGGTGAAAATCCGGTCCAGGGTGAAGCCCAGGCCAATCCGAACGAGGCACCTGTTCTGGACAGCCAGAAGGATGTCTTGCGCAAGCGCAAGGGTGGCAAGGAGCGCGGCCAAAATGCCGGTAAGCAGCAGGGCAACCAGCCCGCCCAGCAGGGCGAGAACCAGGTGGAAGCCCCGAAGCCGGCTCCGGTCGAGGAGGGACCGCCACCTACCGACGACAAGGCGGCCCAGCAGGCGATCAAGCCTGAAAAGATCGTTCCGGTGACGGAGGAAAAGGGCAAGCGTGTCGAGCGTGCGCCGGACATCGAGGATGTTCGCCGCCGTCCGCGCCCCCAGGGCACCAACGTCGTCAGGGAATTCGGCGACCGCGTCATCCTACAGTTCAACAACCAGACGTTCGTCGAAAGCAGCGATGCCCCGCGCATGCATCGTGGCGCCAGGAATGTCTATTATGAGGACCTGTCGGGCGATCGCACCCGGGAAATCGTCGAGCGCGACAATGGTGTCCGGATCGTCACCATCCGCAACCGCTACGGCGACGTCATCCAGCGCTCACGCATCGCGCCCGACGGCCGTGAATATGTGCTGAGCTATGTCGACGAGCGGAACTATGATGATGATGCAGACTGGCGCGACCCGGGCGACGACCTGCCGCCGATGCGCCTTACCATCCCGCAAGAGGAATACATTCTGGATTCCGAAGAGGTCGAGGATCCGGACGACTACTACACCTTCCTCGAACGGCCGCCGGTCGAGAGGGTCCAGCGCCTCTATTCGATCGACGAGGTCAAGCGCTCGGCCCGCGTGCGCGACATCGCCCGCCGCATCGACCTCGACACGCTCAACTTCGAATTCGGTTCGGCCTCGATTTCCGACACCGAGGTCCAGAAGCTGGAGGGTGTTGCCAGCGCCATGGACAAGCTGCTGAAGAAAAACCCGGCCGAGAGCTTCCTGATCGAGGGCCATACCGACGCTGTCGGCACACCGGAAGCGAACCTTGCTCTGTCCGACCGCCGCGCCGAGGCGGTCGCCGAAGCCTTGACCAACGCCTTTGGCATCCCGCCGGAGAACCTGACGACGCAGGGCTATGGCGAGGAGTATCTCAAGGTCAACACGTCGGGACCCAACCGCGAGAACCGCCGCGTCGCCATCCGCCGGATTACCCCCCTGGTAGCGCCGGTGGCCAGCGCCCAATAAACCGCAATGTGAACCGCGCGATTTGATCAACAATTGAATCGCGCGGTCATCAATCTTGAAACGCGCGGTTACCCATCCCAGATTCTGGAAAGGGCGTTCCCTGCCCTGTCCCGACTCCAGCGGGACACACGAGCCCCGCCGGTTCCCCTCCCCGGCGGGGTTTCGTTTTTTTGAAACCTTGCAAACCGCCGCAGCCTGCCCGAAATACGGCGCTCCGACAACGGAGCCCGAATCGCCGCATGAAGCGCCTCGAACTCGCCATCGAATCGATCATTCTCGCCTCGCGCTGGCTGCTGGTCGCCTTCTATCTCGGACTGGGTGCGGCACTTGCCATCTATGCCGTGTCCTTCGGCAACAAGCTGTTCGAGTTCGTCTCCGTCGCCTTCACGCTCGATGACACCGACACCATCCTGAAAATACTCGGCCTCATCGATGCCGCGCTGGTCGCCTCACTGGTGGTGATGGTGATCATCTCGGGTTACGAAAACTTCGTCAGCCGCTTCGATGAAAATGATGGCAAGGTGCATTGGCTGGGCACGATCGATGTCGGCTCGCTGAAGGTCAAGGTCGCCTCGACAATCGTAGCGATCTCCTCGATCCACCTCTTGCAGGTGTTCCTGAACTCGGTCTCCTACACGACTGACCAGCTGATGTGGCTGACCATTATTCATCTGGCCTTCGTTCTGTCGGCACTGATGCTTGCCTATATCGACCGGCTGATGGGTCTTGGCAAAGCCAAGAAAGCCGAAGACTGAGCACGCGTCTGTGCCGGTCTTTTGAGAGATACTTCTGTAGCGAGATACTTTCCGTCAGTAGATACCTTTGATTTTGGTATCCGACCGGCCGAACACCTCGTCCGGCACAAAAAAGTCGCCGGCGAGCGGGCCTGTCGCACCCGGCGCATAGGCCGAGAAATCGCTGACGCCCTCAGCGCGCAGCACTTCTTCGTCAATGTAGAAATTGCCGGTCGCCTCACGCGACGGCCTGACCAGGATGGCGTATGCCGCATCGGCCATGATGTCGGGCGAACGGCTCATCGCCGCCACCGTCGCCCCGCCCAGGAGGTTACGCACCGCCGCCGTGTCGATGGTCGAGATCGGCCATAGCGAATTGACCGCAATGCCGTCCCTGGCGAACTCGGCGCTCATGCCCAGCGTGCACATCGACATGCCGAACTTTGCCATCGTGTAGGCGACATGGTTCTTGAACCACTTGGCCTTCATGTCGAGCGGCGGCGCCAGATTCAAGATGTGAGGATTTTCCGCCAACCTCAAGTGCGGAATGCACATTTTGGAGACGAGAAAAGTGCCGCGCGTGTTGATCTGGTGCATCAGATCGTAGCGCTTCATATCAGTCTCCAGCGTGCCGGTGAGTTGGATGGCACTGGCGTTGTTGACGCAGATATCGATGCCGCCGAACCTCTCCACGGTCTTGGCGACCGCTTCGGCGACCTGTTCTTCATCCCGAATGTCGCACAGCACCGGCAGCGCCTTGCCGCCGGCCTGCTCGATCTCGTGCGCCGCTGTGTAGATCGTCCCGGGCAGCTTCGGATGCGGCTCGGCGGTCTTGGCCGCGATCGTCACATTGGCGCCATCGCGCGCGGCGCGCAGCGCAATCGCCAGCCCGATGCCGCGCGACCCGCCGGAGATGAAAAGCGTCTTTCCCTTGAGCGACATCCTTGCGCCTTCCTTCAACATGAAAGACACGATCCTTGCGCGGCTGAGAACCGCCGCGCAAGGCCCAACACACCGGATGCGGGTTACGCTGCGTCGGCCTTGAGACGAGCTAGACCAGCACCAGGCCCTGCCGCATGGCGATGGCAATCGCATCGGTGCGGTTGGCGGCACCGAGCTTCGTCAGGATCGCTGCGACATGGAACTTCGCCGTATGCACGGAGATGTTCAGCCGCCGCGCGATGACCTTGTTGGGGGCGCCCTCGGCCAGCAGCGCCAGCACCTCGCTTTCCCGCGGCGAAAGCGTCGGCCGGACGATATGCTCGTCAGTCGGTTCCTCTTCGAACCGGTCGCTGTCATGGAAGGTCAAATCGTGATGCCGATCGGATAGAGCATGGCTGTCGCGCGAAATCCGGTAGCCCGCAGCCGCGAGCCGCGCGGCGGCGGCGATCAGCAACTCGTCCGCTTGCACGGGCAGCACGGCAAACACTGTATCGGCCGGCCGTTCGCGGGCCGCTCGCGACGATAGCAGCACGCGAGGCATAGCCGCGTCGACGAGCCCGCCTTGTAGCCCATGATCATCGACGATGGCGACATCCGCCGCCTCACGCCCGTCGACTTCGCCGGCCAGAACCGGCCGCAGATCATCGGTCGCGGCGAGAACGGCGGACAGACTTCGCGCGCGCTCGACGTCACCGAGCGCGATCAGCACCGTCAGCCGTCTGCCAGCGACCTCGCCGCTTACCATCTATCCCTCAGCTCAGTGGCTTTTCACCGATGGTCAGGGAAACCTCACGGTTCTCGCCGCCGCGCACCACGCCGAGTGTGACCAAGGCACCGGCGCTGTCCGGCCCGAGCTTGCGGATCAGCTCGCGCGGGCCATGCACCGTCTCCGCGTTCCACGACACGATGATGTCGCCGAGACTGAGACCGGCTGATTTCGCCGGCCCGTTATCGTCGAGGCTCATCACCATGGCGCCCTGTGTATCACCATTGCGGACCGGATGCAGGCCGGCGCCAAGATAGCCGCGCGCCACATGGCCCTTCTCGCGCAGCGTCGTGACTGCCCGCTCGATCGTTTCGTAAGGCATGACCAGCGCCCGCCGGCGTGGCCCGAACAGCAGCATGCCGATCAGTCCACCCTTGGCGTCGAGCACAGGGCCACCCTCGAAACGGCCGCCGGCATTGACGGCAAGGTTGATGCGCCGGTCGATCGTGCCGCCGCGCATTGAACGCCAGGCCGGGCCGACCTCGCCGACCGTGCCGAAGGTAGCGAGCGAGGTGCCGTCGCTATTGCCCGCCACGACCGCCAGATTGCCCGGCCGCACCGCATCCGCCTTTACCAGTGACGGGGCGCCCGGCGCGCCGGCCGGTTTCAAAACGGCCGTGCCGGTGGACGGGTCGCGGCCGACCAGTTCCGCCTTGACGGCTTCGCCCGAAGAAAACGTCAGCTCGATCTCCTCGCCGGCCTCGACCGCCTCCTCGGCAGTGACGAAATAGCCGTCCCGCCAGTGGAAAGCAGTTGACGTCCGGTGGTGCGTCGCGAAGCTGGCCGTCGCTGGTGCCGCGGCTGCCGCGATGTCGGCAATGGCGTCGGAAAACGTGCTCAGATTGAAATCGCTCATGATTTATCTCCTGGGTTCTTCGTGACCCAGATATCGCCCGGCAGGACGTTGGCGGATACTCGCCTGACGGCTAGTTTGGGCATGTGACTGGCCATCTGGTCAGGTCGCGGCCGGTCCGGCCGCTCCGCACATATAGGCATTGTTCATCTTGTTCCAAACGGAGCCCTCGGATGGCCCTGCCCGCCCAGCAATTGCAATATGACGATGCCCTTCTCGATGCCTATTCGGCGACGGTCGCCGATGCCGTCGACCGCATCGGGCCCGCCGTCTGCCGCATCGAGCGCATCGGTGGCCCGGGCGGCCATGGCTCCGGCTTCGTCATCGCGCAGGACGGGCTGGTCGTCACCAACTTCCACGTCGTCGGCGATGCGCGCAGCGTGCGCGTGTCAATGCCGGACGGCGCCTCCAGGGAAGGCCGCGTGCTCGGCCGCGATCCCGACACCGACATTGCGCTGGTGCGCGCCGACGGCAACTTTGCCGATGTTGCGCCGCTTGGCGATTCCAAGCGTTTGAGGCGCGGCCAGATTGCAATTGCCATCGGCAATCCGCTCGGCTTCGAATGGACCGTCACCACTGGCGTCGTCTCGGCACTCGGCCGCTCGATGCGCGCCTCCACCGGCCGGCTGATCGACGACGTCATCCAGACCGACGCCGCGCTCAACCCCGGCAATTCCGGCGGCCCGCTGGTGTCCTCGGCCGGCGAGGTGATCGGCGTTAACACCGCGATGATCCACGGTGCGCAAGGCATCGCCTTCGCGGTTGCCTCCAACACCGCCAATTTCGTCATCTCGGAAATCATCCGCTTCGGCCGTGTGCGCCGTGCCTTCATCGGCGTTTCCGCCGACACCACCAACCTGCCGCGCCGCGCAGCTCTTTTGTCGCAAGTATCGAGCAGCACGGCGGTGCGCCTGCGCACCGTCGAAAAGAACAGCCCGGCGGCCAAAGCCGGCCTCAGGGAAGGCGACATTATTGCCGCCATCGACGGCCGCCCGGTCACCGGCGTCGACGATCTGGTGCGCATGCTCGACGCCGAGCGAATCGGCCGCGAGACACTGTGCACGGTGGTGCGCCGCTCCGGCATTACTCAGGTCACCGTGATGCCGTTGGCGCGGGCGAGTTAGCGCGCCGCAGCACCCTGCGCATATTGCGCCATAAATTCTGGGCTCGGCGGGATCGGCCTGATCACGTCGATCAGCACGCCGTTGGGATCCCTGGTGATGAAATGGCGCTGGCCGAAGGGTTCGTCGCGTAGCGTTCGCAGGATCGGCAGGCCAACGGCGGTGATCCGCTCATAGATGACATCCGGATCCCTGACCTCGAAATTGATCAGCAGGCCAGATGTGCGGCCCCGCCCTTCCTCCGGGATCGTCTCATGATCGCCCTGGACGATGCCGAGGTTGACGCGACGGTCTTCGGCCGAGCGCAGATGCACGTACCAGTCGGCCTCAAACAGCGGCTTGAAGCCGAAATGCGCAACATAAAAGGCTGCCGTGCCGGCAACGTCGCTCGTCATCAGCACCGGATAATAGCTCGTCGTCCTCATCTTTCCTTCTCCCGGCAAATAACATACAGTCTGCAGGTAAATGGAATTAACATACAGGCTGCATGTATGCAACAAGGATCCGCTCGTCGCTCCAACCGTGATCGCACCGCCGCGACACGCGCCGAGCTCATCGCCGCGGCTCGCAAACTGTTCACCGAAAAGTCCTATGCCGAGACCGGCACACCCGAGATCGCCGCCGCTGCCGGCGTCACGCGCGGCGCGCTCTATCATCACTTTGCCGACAAGCAGGCGTTGTTTGCCGCTGTGGTCGAACAGGAGGCGCAAGCCGTCTCGGAAGAGATCGAACGCGCGTCGCCGCCTTCGCTATTTGCCCGCGATGCGCTGATTGCCGGCTCGGATGCCTATCTGGCTGCCATGCGTGCGCCCGGCCGTACGCGGCTCTTGCTGCTTGACGGCCCGGCCGTGCTCGGCCGCGCCGCCATGGATGCGATCGACAATCGCCATGGCAACCGTTCGCTGCGCGAAGGCCTTGTTACCGCGATGCGCTCGCACTCCATGACGAGACTGCCTGTGGAAGCACTGACCGCGGTGCTCGCAGCCGCCTTCGACCGCGCAGCGCTCGCCATCGAAACTGGAGCATCGATCGAGGACTATCGCGCCGTTCTCATGGCGCTGATCGACGGCCTGTCTCCGGCTCCTCCTCAGGTATCTCACCCGGTTCGAACTCGTTGAAACAGCCTAGCTGGCGCTTGAACTGGTCGATCAGCCAGGCGGCCGCCGGTTTCGGGCTGCGATCGGCGCGGTGCATGGCATAGAGCGGCGAGCGGACTTCGCTGTAAGGCTCGAGATCGAGTTCGACGAGCCGGCCGGTCGCCAGATCATCGGCAATCAGCCATCGCGGCAGCCCGCCCCAGCCCAGCCCCTCGCGCATCAGCACGTGCTTGGTGCGCACATCCGTCAGCCGCCAGGTGCGGTAGGCGAAGACGCCATAGTCACGCCCGCGCGTACGCTCGGACTGGTCCGAGACGACCAGTTGGATGTGTTCGCGGACATCCTCTAGCGCCACTGGTCTAGGCAGCAGCGCCAGGGGGTGATCAGGCGCTGCGGCTGGCACCAGGGAGAAGAAGCCGATGCGAAGCAGATTCACGTCCGTCTCACCCAGAAGCCCCCCGATGCCGAGATCGGCCTGTCCGCCGACAACATGATCGAGGATAAGGCCAAGCGAGCCGATATGCAGACGCAGCGTCACGGCCGGGAACTGCGCCTCGAATGCCTTTAGCACCCGAACCAGCACCGGCGACGGTAGCGTCACGTCGACCGACAGCGTAACTTCCGCCTCCAATCCCTGCCGGTATCCGTCGACACGCGAGCGGATGCGTTGCAGCACGCCGACCATGCGCCGCGCATCTTCCAGCGTCGCTTTGCCGACATCGGTCAGTTGCGGTTCACGCGTGCCCTCGCGCTCGAACAGCTTCAGCCCGAGCTGCGCTTCGAGGTTGGCGATGGCGTAGCTGATCACCGATTGCGCGCGATTCAATTTGCGCCCGGCAGCCGAGAAGGAGCCGGTGTCGGCCACCGCAACCAGGATCTGCAGTTGGTCAAGGGTCGGGTTAGGCTGCATCGTTCAATCCACAATTTAGATGGATCATATACAAAATATACCAGTTTTTCAAATGGGTCTGCGCACACATATTTGCCGGGAGATTTTAATCCAACCCTGGAGACCCATCATGTCGATCCTTCTTGTCACATCCAGCCCACGCGGCGCCGCCTCGCACTCGACCCGCATCGCCACCGAACTCGCCGAAAAGCTGCTTGCCGCCAATCCCTCGGCCAAGCTTGTCGCCCGCGACCTCGTCGCCAACCCGCTGCCGCATATCGATGCCGATTATGCGACCGGCATCTACACGCCGGCCGAAGCGCGCACCTCGCGCCAGGCTGAAGTCGTTGGCGTCTCCGATGTCGTGCTGGACGAACTGTTCGCCGCCGATTCGGTGATTCTCGCCACCGGCTTCATCAACTTCAACATCTCCTCGACGCTGAAGTCCTGGGTCGATCACATTGCCCGTTCCGGCAAGAGCTTTGCCTATGGCGAGAACGGCCCCAAGGGGCTCGTCACCGGCAAGAAGGTCTACATCGTACTGGCTTCGGGCGGCATCTATTCCGAAGGTGCGGCCGTGCAGTTCGATCACGCCATTCCCTACCTGCGCAGCGTGCTTGGCTTCCTCGGCATGACCGATGTCGAGGTCATCCGCATCGAAGGAGTCGGCATGGGCGCCGATGCGGTGGCAGCAGCGCTGGCCAAGGCCTCGACAAAGGTCGACGCCATTGTGGCCGCGACCGGTAATGCCGAGCGCGTCGCCACCGCGGCGTAAAGCGTCAGCATCGTCTGAATTGTACAAGGGCAGGCGCCCGGCGCCTGCCCTTGTTGTCGTTGGCGACAACCTATTGTGGTGGGCCACACAACCGCCATTGGTTATTCCGCTTGTCTGCGCTATCGGTCGCGGATGTTCCTTTCCGTTGCCACAACGCACCGTCCGGCCACCGATCTCGGCTTCTTGCTGCACAAGCATCCGGATCGTCTGCACGAGACCGACCTGTCTTTCGGCAAGGCGTGGCTGTTCTATCCCGAGGCAACCGAAGAGCGTTGCGAGGCTGCACTCCTGCTCGATGTCGATCCTGTGGGCCTGGTGCGGGGCAAGGGCCAGGCAGAGGGCCTGCTTGACCAATATGTGAACGACCGGCCTTACGCAGCATCATCCTTCCTGTCGGTGGCGCTGAATAAAATGCTGCGGACGGCGATGACCGGTATATCGAAGGAGCGCCAGGAACTGGCCGACAGCGAACTGCCGCTGGAAGCCGTGGTTACGCCACTGCCAATGCGCGGCGGTGAGGTTCTGGTTCGAAGTTTGTTCGAACCCTTGGGCTGGACAGTCGATCTGACGCCAATCGAAGGAATCGGGGGTGTTGCAGGCGAGCCCCGATACGGCCATCTGAAGCTGACCGGCACGGGCCGGCTCAGCGCCTTGTTGAACCACCTCTACGTGCTGATCCCGGTGATGGACGATGCCAAGCATTATTGGGTCGGCGAAGCAGAGATCGACAAGCTGCTGTCCAAAGGCGAAGGCTGGCTGGAAAATCATCCGGCCAAAGACCTGATCGTGCGCCGCTATCTGGGCAATCGCAGGGCCTTGACCCGCATCGCCCTGGAGCGGCTGGCTCCCGAGACGTCTGGCGAGGCACGACCTGCCGAGTTGCGCGCCACGCCCGAGGAAGCGCTTGAGACGCCTATCCGGCTCAACGATCTGCGCATGGACGCAGTTGTCCACGCCATTCGGGCGACGGGAGGAACCACGGTTGCGGATCTGGGATGCGGTGAAGGTAAGCTGCTCGACAGGCTGGTGCGCGAGCGATGGATCCACAAGCTGTTCGGTCTGGATCCGGCGGCGCGCGAACTGGAATGGGCCGCAAAGCGTCTCAAGCTGAACGAATTAGGCGGGCCGCCCGAGGCCCGGGTCACGCTGCTGCATGGATCGCTGACCTACCGGGACAGCCGTTGGGCCGCAGCCGACGTCGCCGTTCTGGTCGAGGTCATCGAGCATCTCGACGAGGACAGGCTGCCCCTGGTCGAACGCATCGTTTTCGGTGAGACGGCGCCCAAATCCGTCATCGTGACCACTCCGAATGCGGACTACAACGCTCTGTTTCCAAGACTGGTCCCTGGCGCATTTCGCCATCCCGATCACCGTTTCGAATGGAGCCGGGCTCAGTTCCAAGCCTGGGCGGCCAAAATCACCGAGATCTATGGCTATGCAGCCACCTTCAGCGGTATCGGAGCCGAGGACCCGACCCTCGGCGCCCCCACACAGATGGCGGTGTTCACCCGATGAGAGAACCCGATAAGACCAACCTCACCATTCCTGACTTCGCCCTCGTCGTGCTGATCGGCTCGACCGGATCGGGCAAGTCGACTTTCGCCGCCAAGCATTTCCTGACGACCGAGATTATCTCCTCGGACCAGTGCCGGGCGCTGATCTCCGACGACGAAACCGACCAGGACGTCTCTGCGGATGCCTTCGACCTGGTTCGCGAAATAGCCGGCAAGCGGCTCAAACACCGCAGGCTGGCCGTCATCGACGCCACCAATGTGCGAGCCGCCGACCGCAAGGCCTGGATTGAGCTGGCGCGCAAGTGGCACGCTTTGCCGGTCGCCGTGGTCCTCGATCCAGGCGTCGAGGTGTGCGTCGCACGCAATGCGGTGCGAGCCGACCGGCCGTTCGGCGCCGGGGTCGCCCAGCGCATGACAACCGAGATCCGCAAGGGTCTTGGCGGCCTCCAACGCGAGGGCTTCCGCCAAGTCTGGAAGCTTACCAGCGAGGCCAGCATCGACGCGGCCGAGGTGTCGCGACAGCCGCTGTGGACCGATAAGCGCGACGACCATGGCCCGTTCGATATCATTGGCGACATCCACGGCTGTTCGGATGAGCTTCATATCCTGCTCGCTCGATTGGGCTACAGCATCGTCTGGTCTGAGCATCAGGGCGACCGAACGGTCACCGTGGTTCCACCAGAGGGCCGCAAGATCGTCTTTGTCGGCGACCTCGTCGATCGCGGCCCCAACTCGCCCAACGTACTCCGCATTGCCATGAGCATGGTCGCGGCTGGAACGGCTTACTGTGTCCAGGGCAACCATGAACGCAAACTCAGCCGCTGGCTAGAAGGCCGCAAGGTCACGGTCGCTCACGGCCTCCAGCAGACTGTCGATCAGCTAAATGCACAGGACCGAGGCCTGCGCGAGGCGCTGCCGGCCTTTCTCGACGGCCTGCGCAGCCATGTCTGGCTCGATGGCGGAGGCCTCGCCGTCGCCCATGCCGGCCTCAAGGAAGAGATGATCGGACGCGGTTCCGGCGCTGTGCGCGAGTTCGCTCTGTACGGCGAGACCACAGGCGAGACCGACGAGTTCGGGCTGCCCGTCCGTGCCGACTGGGCTGCGGCCTATCGTGGCAAGACGGCCATTATCTATGGACATACGCCCACGCTATCGGCCGAATGGGTCAACAACACCCTGTGCATCGACACCGGATGCGTATTTGGCGGCAAGCTGACGGCCTTGCGCTGGCCGGAACGCGAACTGGTCGAGGTGTCGGCAATCGAGACCTGGTCGGAGCCGATACGTCCGCTGGGCGGGTCCGGTCCCGGTAAATCGGCACAGGCCGACGCCGACGGCGTGCTCGATTATCAGGATGTCTCCGGTCGCCGTTGGATCGAGACCGGACTGAGGGGCCGGATTGTCGTGGCCGAGGAGAACGCGTCGGCAGCACTGGAGGTGATGAGCCGCTTCGCGCTCTCGCCGCAATGGCTGATCTATCTGCCGCCGACCATGTCGCCGTCCGAGACCAGCAGCCAGGACGGCTGGCTGGAACGTCCGGAGGATGCCTTCGCTTACTTCCGCGAGCGCGGCGTTGCGCAGATCGTGTGCGAGGAGAAGCACATGGGTTCGCGGGCAGTGATCGCGCTCTGCCGGAACGCGCAGGCGGCACGCAGCCGCTTCGGGGTCCCTGGCGACGAAACCGGCGCAATCTGGACCCGCACCGGACGCTCCTTTTTCAATGACACTGCCATGACGGAGGACCTGCTCGCCCGTCTTCGCACCGAGGTCGACGCGGCGGATCTGTGGAAGGAATTGAACAGCGACTGGCTGCTGCTGGACGCCGAGATAATGCCTTGGTCGGCCAAGGCCGGCAGTCTGATCGAAAGCCAGTATGCGCCTGTGGCCACATCCTCTGCCGCCGGTCTCAAGGCCAGCAGCGAGGCGCTGGCCCGTGCGATGGCGCGCGGCGTCGATGCAGCCGGCCTGAACGCACGCCTTGAAGACCGGGCCGTCCGCGCAGCCAAATACGCCACCGCCTGGGCACCCTACGTATGGCCAGTTTCGGGCGTCGAGGACCTTAAGGCCGCGCCTTTCCACCTGCTGGCCAGCGAGGGACGTGTTTGGTTTGACCAGGACCATGTCTGGCACATGTCGCTCGCGGACCGTCTGGCTGCCCGTGGCGGCGTGGTCACGCCGACTCGATGGCGTATGGTTGATCTGGCCGACGGCAGCGCGTGTGCCGAGGCCGTCGCCTGGTGGGAAGCGCTGACTGGCTCAGGCGGCGAAGGCATGGTGGTCAAACCATGCGACTTCGTCAGCCGTGGCAAGAAGGGGCTCATCCAGCCGGCGCTGAAGGTCCGCGGCCCGGAATATTTGCGCATCATCTATGGTCCCGAATATGACGCGCCCGACAATCTCGTCCGCCTCCGAGAACGCGGCCTGGCCGGCAAGCGCAGCCTGGCGCTCAGAGAGTTCGCGCTTGGCCACGAAGCGCTAACGCGATTTGTCGCCAAGCAGCCGCTACGCCGGGTTCACGAGTGTGTCTTCGCCGTGCTGGCGTTGGAAAGCGAGCCAATCGACCCAAGGCTGTAGTAGCCGATCTATCCGAAGATCTTCTCGCCTTGCTCGTCGACCAGCTGGATGCCCTTTTTGATCGAGATGTCGACAGCGTCATCAAGCCCGGCAAAGCGGTCGGCGCGGATGAATTTGTGCTCCTTCATCACGCCGTCGATCTCCTTCGAAACCACGCCGCAGGTCTGGTACTGGCCCTCCGCCTTGTAGGGCGTGGCGCTGATCAAAAATCCCTTGTGCTCGATCTGCTTTGCCGGCGCCGCTGTCTTTGGCTCGGCGGCTTCGTTGCCTCCGCCGAAAAGACGCTTCAGAAAAGACATGGGGTATCCTCCAACGGCAATCATCCTGCACCACATAGCGCGGTGCAGGATGATTTTCAGTACCGGTCCTTGGCCGAGCGGGCAAGGGCCGCAGCTGGCTTGGCACTCAGAGGTCAGTCGCGCGACAACGCTTCCAACGCCTCTGCGGCAGCTTCCAATATGCTGATTGCCTCGGCCTGCTTTGCTTCAGGCGCATCGACGATTTCGCCGAGCGCGGCGCGCAGCCGGTGGCGCACGGCGCGAAACTCGTCGCGCTTTTCCGAGCGGCCGCGGCCGCGCCGGCCACCGTCGCCGTCATCGTTCCAGCCGAACCAGTCGCGCGCCTTCGCCATCTTGCGGCCGAAGCGCTCGAGATGTTCGAGCACGTGGTCGATCATCTCGCGATTTTCGTTGAGGTGCGCCTGCCCAGCCTCGGTGATTGAAAACACCTTCTTGTTGCCTTCCGCCGTAGAAACGGCGTAGCCGGCCTCTTCCAGGAAGGTCAGCGTCGGGTAGACCACGCCGGGGCTCGGGCTGTAGAAGCCGCTGGTGCGCTCCTCCAGCGCCTTGATGATGTCATAGCCGTGCCGCGGCGCCTCGGCCAGCAGCGACAGCGTGATCAGCTTGAGATCGCCGTCGGCCAGCATGCGCCCGGCGCGGAACATGTCGCCCGGCCCGCCGCGTCCGCCGCCTCTCATGCCATGCCCGAACGGACCAAAGCCGCCGCGCCCACCGAACTTGCCGGCCATATGCATGAAAACGCGCTCGGCGTGTTCGCCAAAACGATGATGCTCGAAATGATTGTCTTTGTGCATTGTCTGCTCCTTGAGTTATGTCTTACGATATATCTCAACTAAGTGCCCGCCACGGTCGAGTCAAGATATATCTTACGATGTATCTGAAAATGGCACCAGCAGGATTGATTTCGCCAGCGAGGGCAGCTAGAGGGTGCATGAGGGCCGAAGGCCGCTCCGTAAGCGTCTGTGAAGCAACGCATCCACCCCGGTCGTTCCGGGCAGTTACGCCGACAATACCGGCGAATGGATGCAAGGCGACGAACCGGATGCTTCAGGGAAATCCAAATGACCATGAAAACCCCCCGCAGCAAGCTGCCTGCGCGCTATGCCGCCGTGCTCGGCCCGCTGGTGCTGTCGTTGCTGATGACGTTCATCGTGTCGTTCATCTCGACACTGAAAAGCCTTGGCTTCCAGCCCGACATGCTGGCCACTTGGCTGACGGCTTGGGGCCTGTCCTGGCTGGTGGCCTTTCCGACGCTGCTGCTGGTGCTGCCGGCGGTGCGCCGTATCGTTGGCTGGCTTTGCGAGCCCGTGGCTCGATAGCAGGGCACGCGAAAGGCCTGGAAACAATCTCCGGACCTTTCGGTGCGGAGCGAATAATACCCGTTACCAGCGGCCTTTGCGCCGGTTCCAGGCATAGAGCAGATCGGCAAAGCGATCATAGCCATAGCGCGTCAACGGCAGTGCGCCGGGATTGCCGAACAGCGTTGCGAGCCAGCCTTCGCCGGGCGTCGTCCGCCATACAGCAATGGCAACATCGGCGCCGGCCAGCAATTTGCCGTCGGCGTCGATCGCATGCAGCCGGCGCCGGATGTCCTCCAGCCCGATGCCGTATCCGGCCAGCGCCGCCGGTTCGGCATTGATGTCGCGAAATTCGATCCGCCCGGCCTTGACCGCCTCGATCAGCCGCCGCTTCTGCCGGCTGATACCGGCATCACAGACCGGACAGCGCGTATTATACCAGACGGTCAGCAGAGGCTTGCTCATCTTTCGAAACGGCACCAGAGGACACGCACGGATTATCCGAGAAATGCCGTTGCGCCGCAACGTGACACGATACCGGCGGAATGGCCGGTTTCGCTGATCCAGGTCGCCCAAAGGGTACGCAGCGGTTTTACGATAACGACATGCATAAAAAGAAGAGCTTAAGCGCGTCGCAAAGGCCGTTCAGCGCGACGCGCTTCAGGCGCCGCGGCTCAGCCGAGCGAGGTGATGATCTCGCGATAGGCATCCTCCGGGAAAGCCTTGAGCGTCCGAGTCCTGACGTTGCCAGCCGTCGCCAGCATTAACGAGAAACGAGCCAGGACGGCATCGTCGGGCGCTTCGAGCACGGCCACCATGTCGCAATCCCCCATGGTGAGATAAAATGCCTTGAAGGACCCGCCCATGTCTCCCAGCAGCTTCTTGGCGGCATCGAGCCGCTTCGGCGATTCGCGCACGTTTTTGGCGCCTTGCTCCGTCCAGTTGATCAGCACGATGTAAGTTGTCATGCCACACCTCCCTCCGGTGCCACGGAGCACGGCGTCCAACTGCCGGGGCGGGCATCCGGGTTTGTCGCCCAGAGAATGCGTCCGTCGCGGAATTATCCTCTCGTAGGGCACGACACGCAAGAGCGGCGCGTTCAATCGTGATCGCCTGTGCCCAAACGGAAAAGGGCGCCACCGGCGCCCTTGAAACTGCTTATCCGTCACCCGGCCTCAGCTGTCGAGGAAGCTTCTGAGCTTGCGCGACCGGCTCGGGTGCTTGAGCTTGCGCAGCGCCTTGGCTTCGATCTGGCGGATGCGCTCGCGGGTGACCGAGAACTGCTGGCCGACCTCTTCAAGCGTGTGGTCGGTGTTCATGCCGATGCCGAAGCGCATTCTGAGCACGCGCTCTTCGCGCGGCGTCAGCGAGGCCAATACGCGCGTCGTCGTCTCGCGCAAATTGGCCTGGATCGCCGCGTCGATCGGCAGGATCGCCATCTTGTCCTCGATGAAGTCGCCAAGATGCGAATCCTCCTCGTCGCCGACCGGCGTTTCGAGCGAGATCGGCTCCTTGGCGATCTTCAGCACCTTGCGCACTTTTTCCAGCGGCATGGCGAGCTTTTCCGCCAGTTCTTCCGGCGTCGGCTCACGGCCGATCTCATGCAGCATCTGGCGCGAGGTGCGCACGATCTTGTTGATCGTTTCGATCATGTGCACCGGAATGCGGATGGTGCGCGCCTGGTCGGCGATCGAACGGGTGATCGCCTGCCGTATCCACCATGTCGCGTAGGTCGAGAACTTGTAGCCGCGGCGGTATTCGAATTTGTCGACCGCCTTCATCAGGCCGATATTGCCTTCCTGGATCAGGTCGAGGAACTGCAGGCCGCGATTGGTGTATTTCTTGGCGATGGAGATGACGAGGCGCAGATTGGCCTCGACCATTTCCTTCTTGGCGATCGCGGCTTCGCGCTCGCCCTTCTGCACCTGGTTGACGATCTTGCGGAATTCCTGGATCGAAATCGCCGTCTCGGTGGCGAGGTTCTGGATCTCGGCGCGCAGGTCGCGGATGGCGTCCTTCTCGTTCTTGGTGAATTCCTTCCAGCCGCGCGAAGTCAAATTGCCGATCGAGCGCGTCCAGTTCGGATCGAGCTCCGAGCCCTGATATTCCTTGAGGAATTCCTCGCGGCGCACGCCATAGCTTTCGGCCAGCCTGAGCAGCTTGCCTTCGTTCTGCACCAGGCGCTTGTTGATGTCGTAGAGCTGCTCGACCAGCGCCTCGATGCGCGCCGTGTTCAAGGACAGCGACTTCACCGCCTTGATCAGCTGGTCCTTCAATTCCTTCAGCCGGCGGTCCTGGCTGGGCGACAGCGTGCCCGCGGCAGCCAGCCGGTTCTCGACCTGCTGGTCCTGCAGCTTGCGCAGTTTCTTGTAGGTGTCGGCAATGACGTCGAGCGTCTCCATCACCTGCGGGCGCAGTTCCGCTTCCATGGCCGCCAGCGACAGGCTCGCCTCGTCATCGTCTTCCTCGTCGTCGTCCACCAGGCCACGGGTGTCGCCGCCGACATTGGTGATGTCGTCCTCGTCCTCGCGCGAACGGCGCGACTTTTCCTCGGTCTTGGCTTCCTCGATACGCTCGACAACCGGCGCCTGCTTGGCCTCCGGCCCGGCATAGGTCGCCTCGAGGTCGATGATCTCGCGCAGCAGGATCTTCGATTCGTTGAGCTCGTCACGCCAGATGATGATGGCCTGGAAAGTCAGCGGGCTTTCGCAAAGGCCCGCGATCATCGTCTCGCGGCCGGCCTCGATGCGCTTGGCGATCGCGATTTCGCCCTCGCGCGACAGAAGCTCGACTGAGCCCATCTCGCGCAGATACATGCGGACCGGATCGTCGGTTCGGTCGGTCGGCTCTTTCTTGGTCGTGGTGGCGGCGACGGCAGTGCCGGTCTGCTCGGCCAGCTCGTTGGCGTCTTCCTCGGCGTCAGCGGCGGTATCGGCGGCTTCGGGCTCCTCGCCCTGCTCGTCGTCCTCGACCACGTTGATGCCCATGTCGGAAAGCATGGCCATCGTGTCCTCGATCTGCTCGGAGGTCACTTCCTCCGAGGGCAGCACCGAATTCAGCTCGTCCATGGTGACATAACCGCGCTTCTTGGCGGCCTTGATCATCTTCTTGACAGCATCGTCGGAAAGGTCGAGCAGAGGGCCATCGGTCGCGGCCTCGCGTTCGGTCTCGACTTCTTCCTTTTCTTTTGTCGCCATAGTCTTTATTTTCTCCAAGCGGCTGAGTATCAAAGCCGCGTAAGCTGCCGGTCCGGTCAAATTGGATGCGCTCCTTCCAGAACGCGCTTTACCGGGCCAGTAACTGCATCTCTCGTTAAGTCCAGATTAACCCTGATATCTGTGGCAAGCTGACTGCCTGTCCAGTGATCAGTACCTTACATCGCTGCATTCCCGTCGATGCCGGGGCGGGTTAACGTTTCGAATCGACCTGATTCCGCCATTCTGCCGGAAGGTCAAGCGCCTCTCGCATGATTCGCATGAAAAAAGCGAATCAATTACCCGACTTAGAGCACCGCACGCTTGATTCAACGCGCAAGCACGTCCTTACATTTCAGTCTTCTGGAGGCTTCGATCTAAACGCGCCCAGCTCTGCCCGACGATACGCCAAACCCTTCGATCAGCGCTTCCGTTGCCTGCACATCGCGAAATTGCGCCTGGATTTCGACCAGGTGCCGGTAATTTTCGTCCGTGGGATCGCTGGCGAGCGCTGCTTCCGCCTGCTTCAGCTCCTTATGTAAGGTGCGCGCGCTGCGCTGCAAGTGGAGAGCTTGGCTGAACGCATCGCGAGCATCGTCGAGTGCTGCCGTTTCCAGCGCCGGCCATTGCCGCGCACGTTTGATCAGCGCCACCGCGCGCTGCCAGATCTCACCGCAGCCGGCCCGCTCGATCGTCGCGATTACAGCCTCGCGGTTGTTGGCCATATCGTGCGCCATGGCGTCGAGGATGGCCGCATGCAGCCGCTTCAGATCGGAATTGGCGAGATCGAGGAACTCGACATGGGCGAAATTCTCGTCGATCAGCACGGGATGGTTGACGAGGGCCGCAATGATCGTCGCCTCGCGCACCGACATGCCCTCGCCGCCGCGTTTGACCAGCGCCGAGCGGCCGAGGCTTTCGGTGATCGCGGTGCGCCCACCGGCATTGCCGCCACGTGCAAACTGTCCGCCGGGTGCTGAGACCCTGCCCGGGAAGCGCTCACCTGGCCGTCCGTCCTGACGTCCCTGGCGTCCGCGCTGGGCACCGAAGAAGCTCTGCACGCGCTCGCGCATTTCCTGTTGGTAGTGATAGCGAAGGCTCTCGTCGCGGATGCGGCTGGTCAGTTCGCGTAGCGTCTTTTCGAGCTCCGCCCGCCGTTCCGGCGTGTCGAAGATGCCGCCGGCGGTCTCGCGCATCCACAAGAGGTCGGCCAGCGGCCGTGCCTCGGAAAGCACGGCGCGGAACGCATCCGGCCCGTCACCCTTGACCAGATCGTCGGGATCCTTGCCCTCCGGCAGCAGGGCGAAGCGCACGGAGCGGCCTGCCTGGACCGCCGGCAGCGCCATGTCGGCGGCGCGCCACGCTGCCTTCAACCCGGCCTGGTCGCCGTCGAAGCACAGCACCGGCTCGCCAGCCATGCGCCATAGAAGTTCGAGCTGGTTTTCAGTCAACGCGGTGCCGAGCGGCGCCACCACGTTTTCGAAGCCGGCCTGCGCCAGCGCGATCACATCCATGTAGCCTTCGACGGCAATGACGGTGCCGGCCTTGGCCAGCGTCCCCTTTCCCAGTGCTTGCCGCGCACGGGCGAAATTGTAGAGCACGTTGCCCTTGTGGAAGAGCTCCGTATCGGGCGAGTTCATATATTTGGCCAGCGCATCCGGCGCCAGTGCCCGCCCTCCGAAGGCGATGATCTTGCCCCTGGAATCCGGGATCGGGAACATGACGCGGTCGCGGAACCAATCGTAGGAAACCGGGACGTCGTCGCCATGGCGCACCAGCCCGCACGCCTCGATGTCGGCCTTGGGGACACCCCTGGCGGCAAGATGCTCCTTCAGCGCATTGCGGCTGTCGGGGGCATAGCCGAGGCGGAAAGACTGCTGCGTCGCCGGTGTCAGCCCTCGGTCGCGCAGATAGGCGCGGGCCTTTGCCCCTTCCGGTCCCTGCAGCCGTTCCTGGAAGAACGCCGTCGCCATCTCCATGACGTCAGTCAGGCTGGCGCGTTCCTTTTCGCGCCGCTCCTCCTGGGCATCGCGAACCGGCATCGGCACGCCGGCCATGTCGGCGATCTTCTCGACCGCTTCAGGAAAGCTCATCCCGTCAAGTTCGGTCAGGAACTTGAAATGGTCGCCCGAAACCGAGCAGCCGAAGCAATGGTAGCGGCCCTTCTTGTCCTCGCAGTGGAAGGACGGGCTCTTCTCGCCATGGAAGGGACAGCACGCCCAATAGTCGCCGCGCGGCGCGTTAGTCTTCTTCCTGTCCCACGCGACGCGCTGGCCGATCACCGAAGAAATCGGCACGCGGTCGCGGATCTCGTCGAGGAAAGCAGGCGGAAAGCGCATGGGGGACAGCTCGTTTAGCCTCCATATAATCACACGGTCGAAGCCCGACGACTCCTAATGGCGATCATACCCGGTTTTCACAGGCCAAAAAGAGAAGGCGGCCCGCGGGCCGCCTTCTCGATCTAAACCGACGCAGCGCGGTCAGCCGTTCCGGGCTCACTGCGCGGCGATGGCGCCGAAGATCAGGCCGGAGAGAACGCTGACCAGCAGATAGTCGTTGCCGACCCGGATCCATTCCTGCCCGGGACCCGGACGGCGCAGGCCATAGTGGCGATAGTCGCGGATCGGCTGGTGACGCTTCCAGCTGGAATATCTCTGGCCGTTGCGCCAATGGCTGCGCTTCACGACGATCTTTTTCTTCACTACGACGCGCTTGTTCACGTCGACATGCCTGCCGGGCCTTTGCCAGTCGACCTGGCTGTAGTTCGACTGCGACGCGTTTGGTGTGTTCAGAGGTGCAGTCTGGCCCTGCCAGGTGGTTGCAGCCAGCATCGAGAAGGCAATGGCGGAAAGAACGATACGTTTCATGGCGGGTACTCCTTGGTTGTCGATGCCTACGGAATAGAGCCGGGAGGATGAACCGAAACTGAACACCGAGATTACGTTTTCGTAATGATTTCCTACGTTTAGAACGACTAATTCAGCGTTACCTTTAAAGCGGGCGTCCGGGAATGGACGCATGACCCGCCGCAACTCCGCAGTCTATGCAACCATTTTGTCAGCCATCCATTTCCGACACGCTCCGTCGCGTGCCAACAGGCGTCGGAACCGGGCAAAATTTATTATTCGGCTAAAATAAATCGGAGTAATATCAACGTCTGCAATGTCCACGATTCGCGCCCACTTTTGCACCCTTGACGTCACGGCGCCCGCGTCGCTGGCATCTGTTGGGTTGCGGGGTCGGGCATGAGTGGCTCTGTCGTTTTGCTGCACCTTGCCGGTGCGGTCGCATTGATGCTGTTTGCCACCCGTTTGGTGAAGACCGGCGTCGAGCGCGCCTATGGCGATGTGCTGCGCCACAAACTGCGCGCCACAATGCGCAATCCGTTCATGGCGGTTCTGGCCGGCTGCGGCCTGGCTGTCGCGCTGCAAAGCTCGACCGCCGTCACCTTGCTGGTCGGCTCATTCGCCGGCTCCGGTATTGTCAGCGGCATGTCGGGCCAGCTTGCGGTGCGCGGCGCCGAGATCGGCTCGGCACTGGTGGTCAAGCTGCTCACCTTCGATCTGTCGCTGCTGGTGCCGATCTGCTTGGTCGCCGGCACCGTCATGTTCATGGCCACCGAGCGGCGCGACTGGCGCCAGTTCGGCCGCATCCTGGTCGGCATCGGCCTGCTGCTTCTGTCGCTGGAGATGATCGGCCAGGCGTCGGAGCCACTGCGCCAGAGCACGCTGATGCCGCTCATCGTCGATTACTTCTCCGGCGATCCGGTCACCGCCTATCTTCTGGCGGCGTTGGTCACCTGGCTGTTCCATTCCTCGATCGCCGCGGTGCTGCTGATGGTGACGCTGGCCGGCCGCGGCTTCATCCCGCCCGAACTCGGCATCGTGCTGGTGCTCGGTGTCAATCTCGGCTCTTCGATCATCGCGCCGCTTCTAACCCGCAACGCAGAGCCCGGCGTTCGTATCGTGCCGATCGGCAATCTCCTGATGCGCGGCATGGGTTCGCTGATCATGCTGATCCTGTTCCTGACGTTCAAGCCGCCGGTCGCCTTCTTGGGCAGCACGGTGCCCGAGCAGATCGTCAATGCCCACATTGTCTTCAACATCCTGATCCTGATCGCCGGCCTACCGCTGGCGAGCCTGGTCTATCGCGCCTCGGAAAGGATCGTGGCGTTGGGCACCAAGCCCCAGGCCGCCAACGCGCTCGACGTCGTCGAGCTTTCGGCGCTCAACGAAAGTGCGCTTGATGTGCCGAGCCAGGCAATGGCCAACGCCACCCGCGAGGTGGTGCGGGTCTGCGAAACGGTCGAGATCATGCTGAAACGGATCATCGAGCTCTATGAGAGCGCCGATGACG
The DNA here is from genome assembly GCF_040320365.1 of Mesorhizobium sp. M0701. Classification (NCBI taxonomy): domain Bacteria; kingdom Pseudomonadati; phylum Pseudomonadota; class Alphaproteobacteria; order Hyphomicrobiales; family Phyllobacteriaceae; genus Mesorhizobium; species Mesorhizobium sp. M0701. The sequence continues at coordinate 202,165 of NZ_JAMYPO010000006.1, read as the reverse complement.
ACAAGATCGGCGCGCTGGCCGCACTCGACGACCGTGTCGACAGGAAGCACGCTGCGATCAAGCTCTATCTGGCCAGGGTCACCAAGAACCCGTTGAGCGAGGACGAGGCGCTGCGTTGCCAGGAGCTGATCGGCGCCTGCGTCAAGCTGGAGCAGGTCGGCGACATCATCGTGCGCAATATGCTGGTCCACGTGAAGAAGAAATTCGAGCGTGGGCTGGAGTTCACGCCGGAAGGCTGGCGCGAGCTTTGCGCCTTCCATGCCTTGGTGCTTGCCAATGCCAGGCTTGCCTTCAACGTGCTGGTGTCCCGCGATCCGGAGACCGCTCGCCAGTTGGTGCTGGAAAAGGACCGGCTGCGCGACCGCGAGAAGGAAACCAGCCAGAGCCATTTCGTGCGGCTGCGCGACGGCACCCCCAAGAGCGTCGAGACCAGTTCGATCCATCTCGACACCATTCGCGACCTCAAGCAGATCAACTCGCTGCTCGCCTCGATGGCCTATCCCGTACTTGAAGAGCGCGGCCTGCTCACCGGTTCGCGGCTGAAGGCCGGATAGATTGCAACCACAGGCCGGGTAGCTTCAGAACATCGCCTAGAAAATTGCTGTTGGCCAATGCGCAAAAAATTATCTTTGCGCCACCTCCTGTCTGTCGGCTAAAGATCGCCGCATCTACCGGAAGGAAAGTCGATGGACACCCATTCCCGCAGCTTCGCCAAAGCGCTTTCCTGGCGCGTCACCGGCACCATCGACACGATGATCATTTCGCTCGTCGTGACCGGAAGCATCAAGCTCGCCGCGGCCATCGGCCTGACCGAGGTCGTCACCAAGTCGCTGCTCTACTATCTTCACGAGCGAGCGTGGCTGAAAATTCCTTATGGAAGGAAGGCAGCCGCCTAGCTCTTGCCTCCGCGGCGGGCGCCTGACCGGCGATCAAGAAAAGCTAAAGCGGCGTCGACAATTTCTGGATTGCCCACTGCCCTCATCCGTGGTTTGAGGCGACCTTATCCGAGGATCGCCTTTCCGCCATGCTCCCCCTCATTGCCCTGTTCATTGCCGCCTTTGCCTTCGGCACCACCGAATTCGTCATCGCCGGCGTGCTGCCGCAGGTGGCGGAGGGCCTTGGCGTCGCGATCCCGACCGCCGGCTATCTCGTTTCCGGCTATGCCGGCGGCATTGCAGTCGGCGGCCCGCTGCTGGCGCTCGCCACCAAAAGGTTCTCCCGCAAGGCCCTGCTGCTTGGACTGACTGCAGCCTTCACCATCGGCCAGGCCGCCTGCGCGCTGACGCCCGACTTCGCTTCGATGCTGCTGTTGCGGATAGCGGTGGCCGTGGCGCATGGCGCCTATTTCGGCGTTGCCATGGTGGTGGCCGTCGGCCTCGTGCGCGAAGACCAGCGCGGCATGGCGGTGGCGCTGATCCTGTCCGGCCTCACCGTATCGAACGTAATCGGCGTTCCGGCCGGCACGGCAATCGGCAACATCTGGGGATGGCGTGCGACATTCTGGGTGATGTGCGCGCTCGGTGTGGTGGCCTTCACGGCAATCGGCGCCCTGCTGCCGCGCAAGACGGGATCGTCGAGCCCGTCGGCGAGCCTTGGAAGCGAGGTCCGCGTGCTCGCACGCCAGCAGGTCTGGACCTCGCTCATTATTATGCTGATGCTGATGATCGGCCAGTTCGGCCTGTTCACCTACATCACGCCGACGCTGCTTGAGGTCACAGGCCTCGACGAGAAATGGATACCTTGGGTGCTCCTGCTCAATGGGGTCGGCGCAACGATCGGCGTCTTCGTCGGCGGGCGGCTCGCCGACTGGAAGCTGATGCCGTCGCTCATCGCCATGCTTTTCCTGCAGGCGGCAATGCTCGCCTTGATCTACGCTGTCACCCCTTACCCGCTGCCGATGGTGATAGCGATCTTCGTCTGGGGCGGCCTCAACTTTGCCATCGGCACGCCGATCCAGACCCGCATCCTGACCTGGACCGCGGACGCCTCCAACCTTGCCTCGTCGCTCATCCCGTCGGGCTTCAATGTCGGCATCGCGCTCGCCGCATCGCTCGGCGCGGCGATGCTCAATGCCGGCTATGGCTATCGCAGCCTGCCGGTGGTTGGCGCGATCGCCATGCTGGTCGCGGTCGCGGTTGCGCTTGCCTCGCATGTCTGGGAATGGCGAAGCCGGGCTGCGCCGCCGCTGCCGGCTGCCGCCGAATAGGGCTACAGATCGATCCGGTAGCGCAGGCTTTCCGCGCCGCCATAGGCGGCGTCCTCGAAGAAACGCCCGACGAGCCGGCCGCCATTGGCCAGAACGACCATCTGCGAGGGCACATTGTGAGGCTTGCAGGTGATTTCGACGAAGGGCAGGCCAACCGCCCTCGCCTCCACCAGCATCAGCCGCAGCGCCTCGGTCGCATAGCCGCGTCCCCGTTTCCACGGCACCACCGCATAGCCGATGTGGCCGAGCACATGCGACGGCAGCGCCGCGGTGCCGTGCTGCCAGCGCAGGCCGATTGAGCCTGCGACTTCCCCGTCCCAGATCCAGCGCCGGAATCCGGGCAGCCGCGGCACCGTCGAACCGTCGGGCAAGGTGATCGGCGGTCCCTTGCCATCGGAATCGTCGAGATCGCCAAGGAAAGTCGCTGGATCCTTTTCGATAGCCGCAAGCTGCTCGAGCGTCGCGTCGAGCAGCCGCACATTGTCCGGCGACCAGCCGCGCTCGAGGGCCGCCTTGTAGGACGGCAGGTGTTCAAGTGCCGGTTTAACGAGTTCGATCACGGGCGCGAGCTTTTGGCTGCCGGATTGCTGGCGCGACGGCAAGGGCCTTCGGCGGCTTACTGAAGCAGGCTCTTGACGATGCCGCTCGCCTTGGAAAAATCCATCTGACCGGCGTATTTCTCCTTGAGCGCCGCCATCACCTTGCCCATATCCTTGACGCCGCTGGCGCCGGTCTCGGCGATGGCGGAACGGACGGCGCTTTCCGTCTCGGCCTGACCCAGTTGCGTCGGCAGGAAGTCGCGGATGATGGCCATCTCGTCGCGCTCCTGCGCTGCAAGCTCCGGCCGCTTGCCGTCATCGAACGCCTTGGCCGATTCTTCGCGCTGCTTCACCATCTTGGCCAGGATCTGCAGGATTTCGTCGTCGCTGGCCGGCTCCTTGCCGGCGCCGCGATTGGCGATGTCGCGATCATGAATGGCCGCCTGGATCAGCCGCAATGTCGGCAGCCGGCGCTTGTCCTGCGCCTTCATCGCACTCTTCAGGGATTCGGCGATTTTGCCTCGCATGGTGCTTTCTCCTTCGAATGCCGCGGACAATAGTCGTGCCGATAGCTCAAGGCAAACTCGATAGCGTCCGGCAAACCGCTGATATTATTCGACGAAATAAATCTAGGCTCGCGCGGCGCGGCATCATTGACCGCCTTGGCGCCTTCCCCTATGTACTGGGCCTTGCATGAATTGAATTCTAGTGCACGTCGCCCAAAAATGCGTAGCGGTTTTGGGCAACGACAGGCACAAATGAAAACTTAGCGCGCCGAGGCTGTGAGATCGCCGCTTCGCGCCTTTTGTTGCGCCGACTGAGGGCGCAACCTTTAGGAGTGCCGCCATGGCAACGATGACAGCCGCGTCGACCCCCCCTTGGGCCAGCGAGAGGCCGACAGCCCTGCTGGTGCTGGCCGACGGCACTGTCATAGAGGGCCGCGGTCTGGGCGCCACCGGCTCCGCCGTCGCCGAGGTCTGCTTCAACACCGCGCTGACCGGCTACCAGGAGATACTCACCGACCCATCCTATGCCGGCCAGATCGTCACTTTCACCTTTCCGCATATCGGCAATATCGGCACCAATGACGAAGACATCGAGGACCTCAACCCGCTGGCCCGCGCTGGCGCCGTCGGCGCCGTGTTCAAGGCCGATGTCACCAACCCGTCGAATTACCGCGCCGGAACCGGTCTCGACCAGTGGCTGAAGAAGCGCGGCATCGTCGCACTTTCAGGCATCGACACGCGGGCGCTGACCGCGCTGATCCGCGAAAAGGGCATGCCTAATGCCGTCATCGCGCACGCGCCCGACGGTATCTTCGAGGTCGATGACCTCAAGCGGCGCGCCGCCGCATGGTCAGGGCTTATCGGGCTTGATCTCGCCAAGGAGGTGACCTCCGGCCAGTCCTCGGTCTGGCGCGAGACGCCCTGGGTCTGGAACGAGGGCTTTGGCGAACAGGCTGATCCGTCGATGCACGTCGTTGCCGTCGACTACGGCGTCAAGCGCAACATATTGCGCCTGCTGGCCGGCCTCGGCGCCAAGGTCACTGTGGTGCCGGCAAAAACCGGCGCCGAGGAGATCCTGGCGATGCGGCCCGACGGCATTTTTCTATCCAACGGCCCTGGCGATCCGGAAGCCACCGGCGACTACGCCGTTCCGGTCATCCAGGATCTGTTGAAGACCGAAATCCCGCTTTTCGGCATCTGCCTCGGCCACCAGATGCTGGCGCTGGCGCTGGGCGGCAAGACCGCAAAAATGCATCAGGGTCACCACGGCGCCAATCATCCGGTCAAGGACCACACCACCGGCAAGGTCGAGATCGTCTCGATGAACCATGGCTTTGCCGTCGACGCCGACTCATTGCCGAGCGGCGTCGAGGAAACGCATGTCTCGCTGTTCGACGGTTCGAATTGCGGCATTGCGCTCACCGGCAGGCCGGTCTTCTCGGTCCAGCATCATCCCGAAGCCTCGCCCGGCCCGCAGGATTCGCACTATCTGTTTCGCCGCTTCGTCAACTTGATCCGCGAAAAGCGCGGCGAGCCGGCACTGGCCGAGCGTGTTTAGCGCATTGCGTAAAAACGGATTTGACTGACGGCACCGGCCGGGCTCCCGGCGCCGATCAAGCCCCGTCCGTCACCACTTCCTGCGCGTGCATGCGTTTGACTTCCTTCGGCGTCGGCTTGGCCACCCTGGTGACGAAGACGACGAGCGCCAGCGTGAGGAAAATCGCGCCGAGCAGATACGGTGCACCGCCGAAAACCACGGGCGCGTTCGGCCCCGTGAACCAGGAAAAGATCGCCGTATAAAGCAGCGGTGTGATGATCGAGGTGATCGAGAAGATCGAGGTCATCGCGCCCTGGAGTTCGCCCTGGGCGGAAGGTGGCACCTTGGCGGCCGCCAGGCTTCTGAGCGGCGGGTCGGCCAACGCCTCGAGACATCCGACGACGATCACTGCATAGATCATCCAGCCTTGTGACGCGACGGCGTAGCCGAAGGCGCTGAGTGCGGTAAATGCCAGACCGATTACCGCCGTCTTCCACTCGCCAAGCTTAGGGATCACGCGCGGCAGGACTGTCGCCATGACGATCGCCCCGCACAGGCCGAAAGCGCCGAGCGAGAAGCCGATCTGTTGTTCGCTCCAGCCATAGCGATAACTGGAGACGAACGACCAGACCGCAGGATACATCATGTGCCCCAGCGTCATCAGAAAGAAGACAAGTCCGATCCAGGCGATACCTTCGTAGTTGCGCATCTGGACGAGCGTGCCGACCGGGTTCGCGCGTTTCCACTCGAAGCGGCGACGGTGCTTGTTATCAAGTGTTTCCGGCAACAGAAACAGCGCGATCAGAAAGTTTGCGAAAGCAAGCCCGGCAGCGAAATAGAACGGCACACGCGGCCCGAACGTGCCGAGCAACCCGCCCAGAACCGGCCCTATGACGAAGCCGACGCCGAAAGCAATGCCGAGCAGCCCGAAATTCTTCGCACGATTTTCGTCGGTCGAGATATCGGCAATGAACGCCGACGTCGTGGAATAACTGGCGCCGGAAATGCCGGCCAGCACGCGGCCGATGAACAGCATCGGATAGGACCAGGCGATAGCGCAGATCAGATTGTCGATAGCGAACGTCAGCACCGAGGCGAGCAGAATTGGCCGCCGCCCGAACCGGTCGCTCAACCCGCCCATCACTGGTGCGAAAACGAACTGCATCGCCGCATAGACGAAGAACAGCCAGCCGCCCTCGATAGCCGCCTCACTGATGCCGACGCCGGTCAATTCCCTGAGATAGGCCGGCAGCACCGGCATAATGATGCCGAAGCCGATGATGTCGAGCAGCAGGGTGGTGAAAACAAGCGCAAGGCCCCGCCTGGCGGTTTTGGGGTCTATCATGATGGTATCTCCTCGGGCCGCCCGAGCGAACGGGAACACACCTTATAGGCGAGCACATCGTTGGGAACAATGAGGGAACGGGCAGAGTGTTTTCATCCTGACATCCCCTGACTGCGATCCAGTCTCTCGGATTACGAGAAAACCGTCGGCTCAGATCGGGTTGTTGAACGTGTCGCAGTCCGAAAGCTTGCCGTTCTGGAAGCCTCGCGCGAGCCAGGTCTGCCGCTGCTGCGACGTTCCGTGGTTGAAGCTTTCCGGCACGACGTAGCCCTGCATCTTCTTCTGCAGCGTGTCGTCGCCGATCTGCTTGGCGGCGTTCAGTGCCTCCGCCATGTCGCCCTGCTCCAAAATGCCCTTCTGGCCGGTGAAATGTGCCCAAATGCCGGCAAAGCAGTCGGCCTGGAGCTCGACCTGCACCGACATGTGGTTGGCGTCCGCTTCGCCCATGCTCTGCCGCATCTGGTTGAATTTGGGCAGGATGCCGACCAGGTTCTGCACGTGATGGCCGACCTCATGCGCAATCACATAGGCCTGTGCGAAATCGCCTGAGGCACCGAACTGCTGATCGAGTTGCTGGAAGAAGGTGGTGTCGAGATAGACCTTGCGATCGTTGGGACAGTAGAATGGTCCGGCCGCTGACGAGGCAGAACCGCAGGCGGAGCGAATCTGGCCGCTGAACAGGACCAGTTTTGGATCTTGATAGGTCAGGCCCTCGGACTGGAAAATACCAGTCCAGGTATCCTCGGTCTCGGCCAGCACGGTCGACACGAACTGCTTCATCTCGTCGGATGCCGGCGCACCGGTGCCGCCGCCTTGCTCGCCGCTATTGTCAGTGATCTGGCCGCCGCCGGGCTGCAAGCCGCTGTTATCGAGGATCTGACTCGGGTCGAAGCCGAAATACCACCCTGCCAGGAAAATCAACCCTACGATGATAATGCCCGACATGCCGCCGCCGCCGGCGCGACCGCCGATCGGGATGCGAAACTGCCCCGGCCCGCCGCCAAGCCCGCCGCTCTGGCCGCGCTCGTCCTCGACATTGTCACTCTGACGACGGCCCTTCCAGAGCATGGCAACCCCCGTGATGCAATTTTCGGGCCGATCGGGCCGTGTCCCGGTTCGATCGGACACGACAACAATTATCTCAACGGTTACGCCAAGTCACAGTATTTTTCGTGCGAACAAAATGCTTGCTGAGGCTTGCCTGCTCTGGCCGAGACATCGCAAGGTCTGTGCCGTTCACCGTGCTCGTGGGAAGCGAGTCGCGCGAAGAGATACGCTGGCCGTGCTTTTCAGCGGGCGGCGATTATTGCCTTGCGAAAGGCTTCGAGCGTCTCGGCGCTGACGTGATGCTCGATGCCCTCGGCGTCGATGCGCGCCGTCTCGGCGCTGACCCCGAGCGAGCGCAGGAAGGCCTCGACCGTCTGGTGGCGAATGCGGCTCTCTTCCGCAACCTTGCGGCCGGCATCGGTCAGGAACACGCCGCGATAAGGCTTCCGGGAGACCAGCCCGTCGGCGCACAGCCGCGTCAGCATTTTCGCCACCGTCGGCTGAGCGACGCCGAGCCGTGCCGCGATATCGACCTGGCGCGCCTCGTTGCCATCCTCGATTAGGTCGGCGATGAGCTCGACATAATCCTCGACCAGCGCGCTGCGGCGCGCTTCACGCGTCTGCCTGAAGCCTTCCGAGTGGATTTCTGCGTCAGGCAGCGGCTTTTCGCGAGGAACCGGTCTTTTCTTCAGCGCCAATACGCGCTCCTCCCGGCAGTTTGAATCGACATTGCGGTCATAACACGGAACCCTATTGGTTCTGGCCGTTTATTTCCATTCGGTGGCCGGCGCAACCGGCGTTCACTGCCGTTCCGGCCGCACGGCCAAGCGGCCACAAGAAAAGCTCAGACAATGAAATATAGCATATTGCATAATGTTCAGCCGTGGCATAGATAAGGAGACAACATCGATCGTCCCAGTGGAAAGCCATTTCATGTCGGAAGCCGAAGCCACCTCAGCCCCCCGGTCCATGTGGCGATTTGCCCGCCCGGAGGACGACGAGCAGCCCAGCCTTCGCGAAGTCAACGCAACGATCACGGTGCCGCACTCGGGGATCTGGCTTCGCCGGCTGTTCGCCTTCATGGGGCCGGGCTACATGGTTTCGGTCGGCTATATGGATCCGGGCAATTGGGCGACCGACCTCGCCGGCGGGGCCCAATTCGGCTACACACTGCTTTTCATCATCATGTTGTCGAACCTGATGGCGATCCTGCTGCAGGCACTCGCCGCCCGGCTCGGCATCGCCACCGGCCGCGACCTTGCGCAGGCGTGCCGCGCCTATTATCCGCGACCGGTCAATTTCATGCTTTGGGTCGCTTGCGAACTGGCCATCATCGCCTGCGACCTGGCCGAGGTCATTGGCACGGCGATCGCCTTGCAACTGCTGTTCGGCATTCCGCTGATCGGCGGCGCCATCATCACCGCGCTTGATGCCTTCCTGCTGCTGTTGCTGATGAACAAGGGCTTCCGTTTCCTCGAGGCCTTCATCATAGCGCTTTTGATTATCATCTTCGGCTGCTTCGCCATTCAGATCTTTGCCGCCGCCCCGCCGGTCGGCTCCATCCTGCACGCGATGTTCGTGCCGTCGTCCGAGATCGTCACCAATCCGGCCATGCTCTACATCGCCATCGGCATCATCGGCGCCACGGTGATGCCGCACAATCTCTATCTGCATTCCTCGATCGTGCAGACCCGCGCCTATGAGCGCACCGATCGCGGTAAGCGCGACGCCATCAAATGGGCGACGACCGACTCGACCATCGCGCTGATACTGGCGTTGTTCGTCAATGCTTCCATCCTGATCGTGTCGGCGGTGGCGTTCCACGGCACCGGTCATCATGACGTTGCCGAGATCGGCCAGGCCTTCGAGCTTTTGTCGCCGCTGCTTGGCCTCGGCATCGCTTCCATCCTGTTTGCCGTAGCGCTGCTCGCCTCCGGCCTGAACTCGACGGTGACGGCGACGCTCGCCGGCCAGATCGTGATGGAAGGGTTCTTGCGGCTGCGCATCCCGCAATGGGCGCGCCGCCTGCTGACGCGCGGCATCGCCATCATCCCGGTGGTGGTGGTCACCGCGCTCTATGGCGAGAAGGGAACCGGCCAGTTGCTGGTCTTCAGCCAGGTAATCCTGTCGATGCAGCTCCCCTTCGCTGTCGTACCGCTGGTGCAGTTCGTCTCGGACAAGCGCAAGATGGGCAATTTCGCCATTTCCCGCGCTGTTGCCGTGCTGGCCTGGGTGGTCGCCGGGCTCATCCTGGTGCTCAACTTCAAGCTGCTCTACGATACGGTCGTCGGTCTGGGCTGAGCGTTTCTCTTCTCCAAGCCGACGCAACCAGGTCGGCAGTCATCCGCCCTTCCAACCCTGGAAATTTGCCGGCCGCTGTCGGATAAATGTCCGTTCGCCCGTCCTTGGCTCGAACTCCGGCCATGACGGCACGGATCAGGGAAAGGGAGCTCCAATGAGGAAGATCATCGCCGCAACATTCGTCAGCCTCGACGGCGTCATGCAGGCGCCCGGCGGCCCGCAAGAGGACCCTGTCGGCGGCTTCAAATTCGGCGGCTGGACGTTTCACTACTGGGACGATGTGATGGGCGCCGCGATGGGCGAGACGTTTTCAAAACCGTTCGCGCTGCTTCTCGGCCGCAAGACTTACGACATCTTCGCCGCCCACTGGCCTTATCAGAAGAATGATCCGATCGCCGACAGCTTCAACGCCGTCACCAAATATGTGGCGACGCACAGGCCGGAGTCGCTGTCCTGGCAAAACAGCCAGCCGCTCGGCAGCGATGTCGTGGCGACGTTGCGCCGGATGAAGCAGGAGGACGGCCCCGACCTGCTCATTCAGGGATCGAGCGAGCTGATCCAGACCTTGCTCGCCAATGACCTGATCGACGAGATCAGCTTGCTGATCTTCCCGCTGGTGCTGGGCAAGGGCAAAAAACTGTTCGGCAGCGGCACGATACCTGCCGCCTTCAAGCTGACCCGTTCGCAGGCATCGACCACCGGCGTCCTCATGGCGAGCTATGAACGCTCCGGCGAGATCAAGACCGGGTCATTTGCCACGGAGCAGCCGTCCGAAGCCGAGATCGAGCGGCGCAAGAACTGGAAGTAGATGCCGCGGGGCGATCAAGGACGGCTGAACACTGGCCGTCCTTTTTGCTGTTTTTAAGCCGCCTCTCGTCGCCGTGCCAACCCATCGCGGAGGTGGCCCGCGAATGCCAGTGCAGCCGGCGCGACGTCGTGCTTCGGCAAATGCAGATTGATCGAAAAATTCGGCAATAACGGCAGCTCCGGATCGTTGGCCAAAATGTCGAGGTCGACAGGCACGGTCGACGCCAACCAGGTGGTGACGGCCAAGTCCGAACGCACCGTCGCCGTCGTCGCGTCGATGCTGCCGTTTTCGAATACGGTGCGCCATTCCAGCCCATGCTCGTTGAGCGCCTCCAGCACCACCGGGCGGAACGCACAGGTCTCGGCGACCATCGAAACCGGCAAGGGCCGCTTGCCGCGGGCGGCGCCGCCTTTGGCGCCGACCCAGACCAGCCGATCAACAACAAGGCATTCACCGGCCGACCGACCGATCGGCTCCTCGATCACCGCGAGCTCTATCGTGCCGGTCGCCAAGGCTGCGGCCAACTCTGGCGACGAAGCACAGACAAGCGAGATCTCGACCTGCGGATAGGCCTCGGCATAGGCCTTCAGCACTGGCGCAAGCAAGGTGCCGACAAGGTCGTACGGCACGCCAAGCCGCACCTGACCGGCAACCGCATCGCCCGCCATCTCCGCCAGGATCTCGTCATTGAGGGAAAGCAGGCGCTTGCCCTTGCCGAACAATCGCTCGCCGGAGCGGGTCAATCGCAATCCGCGCCGATCGCGATCGAACAGGCTGCAGCCGAGAACCTCTTCCAAACGCTTGATCTGCTGGCTGACGGCACCCTGCGTCAAATGCAGCGCGTTGGCCGCCGCCGTCATGCTGGCCTTGTCGGCAACGGTGACGAAGGTTCGAACCAGGGCAGTATCGAGGTTGCGGAGCATCCAGCTATTATATTTGCTAATGCGTGTCATAGCAAACATTGCATTTACTGATGAGCCGAACAGCCTACCGTGCGGGCTTCAAAGGAAGCAGCATGTTTGAAACCGTCCTTCCCCTCGTCCTGTTCGCGCTGGTCTCAACCTCAACGCCCGGCATGGCGACGACCTTATCGACGGCGTCCGGCGCGCAGTTCGGCTTTCGCCGCTCTATCCCGCTGATGGCCGGGAGTGCGGCCGGCCTGGCCACGGTGGCTGCGGCAGGTGCTGCCGGGCTCGCCGGTCTGCTGGCCGCCGCTCCTTCGCTGCAACTGGCAATGAAAATGGCCGGTACCCTCTATCTGACGTGGCTTGCCCTCAAGATCGGCCGCAGCGGTCCGCCCAATCTGGACGTGGCCATGGCAAAGCCGAACAGCTTTTTGGGCGGCGCCGGCCTGCAATGGATGAACCCAAAGGGCTGGGCCATGGGGCTGGGAGCGGCGGCATCCTTTGCCGCGCTCGCCAACGGGCCGCTGCAGCTCGCCGTGCTGCTCGGCACGGTCTTCGGTCTTGCAGCGGCCCTATCGCTGGCGGCGTGGTGCGTGGCGGGCACGCTGCTCGCCCGGTTGCTGCGAACCGAGCGGCAGTGGCGCATGCTCAACATCATGCTTGGCCTGCTGCTGGCCGCCTCGATCATCCCGATGTGGCGGACAGCGTAAGATCAGTCTTTAGCCATGTCAGGCAGCGTAACGCGCCGCCGGCTTGCCCGCCAGAAGACTGCCGAAGAAGCCTTGCCGGACGCCAAGAAAGGCATCCACCCCGGCAATATCGGCAAGACCCGGTGCCGTGAATGCTTCACCCTTTGCCAGGCCAACCAGCGCTGCATCGACCAGATCGTCGGCGGTCACGACGATTTCTTGCGGAACGTCGGCGAGGTCGCTTCCGGCAACTTCCCAGAATTCGGCGCTGGACGAAATCGCCGCGCTGGATTTTGACGCACCGCCCGCCGCGACTTGAATTATCGGCGGCGGGCAGCCAAGCTCCGCTAACAAGCCTTATTCGGCCGGCATCGCCACCGGACGCGCCGCCAGATGGCCCGCCAGCACCACGCCCAGACCAATGATCGGGAATGCCGCCGCGACCACACCGAGGTCGGCCGGTGCGCCATAGCGCAGCACCGCGGCGCCGACCACGGCACCCAGTGCCACGCCGAGATAGAGCGCCGAAGCGTTCAGCGATAGCACGATGGGCGCGGCATCGGGCGCCAGCTTGATGATACGGCTAGCCTGCGCCGGCGGGAACGCCCAGCCGACGATGCCCCACGGCACCATCATGGCCATGAGCGCCGGCCCGGCGATCCCGCGCGGCAGGAACATCGGGATCAGCGAAAACGTGACCAGCATGGCAGCACTCAGCGCCAGCGACCAGCAGACGGTGCGCGTCGCGCCGAAACGGTCGGCGGCCTGACCGCCGCCGATATTGCCGATGACCGCGCCAACGCCGAAAGCGAGCAGCATTCCGGGAAGCGCGATCGGGCTCAGTCCGCCGCCTTCGATGGCGAGCGGCGCGACAAAGGCAAAGACGGTGAAGGCGCCGATCAGCGCCAGGATGGTCGTCACCAGGATAGGCATGACGCCGGGCCGAAGTGCCGCTGCCAGCCGCATCCGGAGCGGCAGCCTGGTGCCGACGATGCCGCGCGGCAGCCGGTACCACAGGATCGCGCCGGCGAGCGCACCAAGGCCGGCAATGGCAAAGAAGGTGCCGCGCCAGCCGGCAACCGTCGCAACGAGCGCGCCGAGCGGTGCTCCGACCGCGACCGCAACCGTAGTGCCGCCGACGACCACGGCAATGGCGCGGGCGCGGTGATGATCGTCGACAAGCGCAACGGCCGTTCCCTGTGCGGTCGCCGCGAACAAGCCTGACGACAGCGCCATGACGATGCGCGCGATCAACAGCAATTCGAAGGAGGAGCTCAGCGCCGCGGCGACGTTGCCCAACACGAAGAACACCAGCGTCCACAGGATGACGCGGCGCCGGTCCCATTCGCCGGTCAGCGTTGCCAGGATCGGCGTGCCGATCGCATAGGCGAGCGCAAACGCGGTGATCAGCGTGCCGGTGAGCGGAACGGAGATGGCGGCATCCTTTGCAATGTCGGGCAAAAGGCTGGAGATGACGAAACCTTCGGTCGAAATCGTGAACGATCCGAGCGCAAGCCAGATGAGGCGCTTATCCATGGCAATTTCCTTAGTTCAAAGGTTATTGAACAATTGGACATAACAGGGCATGATGTCAATAAAGCCGCTGCAAAATAGCCGAACCATCCTGACAGCCCGGTGTCAGTACGGGGCGACGGGACGAAACTATGTGTCCATTAGCCACGAGAGGAGATGCGTTGAAATCGGCTCCGAATGTGCTTAATTCCTGGGCATGACCTTGCCCCATCCCACCGCCGACCAGATCAGCCTGCCGAACGTGCTTGCCGTGCTCGGCGACCCGACGCGACTGGCCATCGTGCGCTATCTCGCCAGCAAAGAGGGCGTGCCGCTGAATTGCAGCCGGTTCCTCGATCTCTGCTCGAAGACCAATCTGAGCTACCATTTGGCCAAGCTGCGTGAGGCCGGCGTCACCCGCACCGAGGCGGTTGGAACCAGCCGGCTGATCACGCTGCGCCGTGACGATCTCGACCGCCGCTTCCCGGGCCTGCTCGACAGTGTTATTGCCGCGGCCGGCGACGCATCGTTGCCGGCGGTCGGCGGCCACGAGATCGAAGTCCGCGCCTGAACGACCCGAAGCTGGGTTCCGCTCTCGCCCGCCTCGCGAGGCGAGCAAAGTAGCTTCACCCGCCCTCCAGCCATTCCAATTAACGGAGCCTGCCATGCGCATTGCCGTCCTCGCCGACATCCACGGCAATGTCCTGGCGCTCGACGCCGTGCTCAATGATCTGCGGCAGCGCGGCGGCGCCGACCTCATCGTCAATCTCGGCGATTGCGTTTCCGGCCCGCTCTGGCCGCGCGAGACCATGGAGCGGCTCGAGACGCTCGACCTGCCGACGGTGCGCGGCAACCACGACCGCCGCGTTGCCCGCGACACCGCCGACGAGACCATGTGGCCGTCCGACCGCTACGCGCAGGAACGGCTGACCGCAGGCCAACGCGAGGCGCTATTTGCGCTGCCCGTCACGCTGGAGGTGGCGCCCGGCATACTCGCCTTCCACGCCCGGCCCGACCACGACGAAAAATACCTGACTGACGCGATCGTCGACGGCCGGCTGGTGCGCGCGCCGCTGGTCGCAATCCAGCGGCGCCTCGGCGCGATCGATCCCGCCTGCCGCATCATGCTTTGCGGCCACAGCCATCGCAGCGAGCTGGTCCGCATTCCCGGCGGTCCGGTCATCTTCAACCCGGGCAGCATCGGCTGCCCCGCCTATGACGATTCAACCCCGCCGGCGCATGTCTCCGAACAGGGTTCGCCGCACGCCCGCTACGGCATCGTCGACTTGCATCCCGATCGTTTCGAATCCATCGCCGTCGACTATGACCATGAGGCGGCGGCGTATCAGGCCGAGCAGGCGGGACGGCCCGAATGGGCTCACGCGCTGCGCACCGGCTTCATGCCGGGCTGAGCTTGCTCATCCCAGGCTGAGCTTGCTCATGCCAGGCTGAGCTTGCTCATGCCCAGCTGAACGGAAGACCGCCTTCGAGCGGCAGAAGTCGCCACCGGTCCAATCTTCAGTCGTCAGACGCCGATCGCTTCGATCGCTTGGCAGGACGTCGGGCGCTGGCCGCCGAAGTCTTGGACGTCGAAGTCTTGGACGTCGAAGTCTTGGTCGCCGAAGGCTTTGGCCGTGACGTCTTGGGCGCTAGTTGCGTTGGGTTGAAAGTCTGTGCTGGGGCGGATTCGGAACCGGCCCGAATGTCGGCGTCGCGCACCTGCTGGCCAAAGTTCAGGCCGGTCAGCTCTTCAATCTCGGCCACCGTCGAAAGGAACTCCGATACCCTGGCAATTTCAAGCGGGTCATCGAATGCCTCGGCACGCTCGCCGAACGCTTCGGGCATCACTTCCAGAACCGGCTTCTGGTCCGCCAGCAGCGCGATGGCGCGCAGGCCAGCTTGATCGGACCACAGCGCGATCTTCCAGAACTTCAGCGGAACATGGCTGTCGAAGCGGTAGGGAGGATCGTCCTCGCCGAACACTGGCCCGGCAAACACCGTGACACGGCCTCGCGTCGTGTAGGCGTTGCGCAGCACATAGGTTTCTACCGCGCGCCATCTCAACTTCCCTTTGGAGCCGGGATGGTTAAGCGAGCTTCCTTGATTGAAGAAGCCGACTTGCGGCGCAGCGTTGGTATAAAAGAACGTGTCGCGTTCTGCCGCGACCGCCTCCTGATCGACGCCCCATGCGGGGTCGCCGCGAAGTGTAATATGGCCCTTCTGGAACATTCGAGCGATTCGTTCCTTGGATTTTGCGACGGGAAATCCAGGCACATTCTGGCTCGAATAGAATTCCTGGTTCATCTGCTCGCCAAGGTCGATGCGCCGATCCGGCCGGAAAGCATCGCTGGCTTCCGAACCGGAAATCGACTCCACCCCCAATTCGACAAGCGACGGGTTGTCGATGACCGTCTTGTCCTCACGATTGACTGCCTTGGTGCGGGATCCATCGATATTGCAGGCGGTGACGAAGGCAAGCCTGCGATCGGCGTTCATCAAGATCGAAAAATGATGGTAGCGCAATTCGTGTGGGTCCTCTCCCGGTTTGGCAAGAAGGTTTTTGGCCAACCGGTAGGGTGAATTGGCAACCGTCGGCATTGCCAGGACAAAGCCCGGTATGAAGCCGGGCTCATACCCTCCACGATCGTCGAAATCCTCTGTTTTCCAACCCGCGGCCTCGGCGATGGCCACCTTCCCGGGTTCGCTTGCCGGGCCTTTGCCGTCGTTTCGTCTCGCATCGCCTCCGTCGCGGTCGATCAGCGGCGCCCGGACATTTATCTCGATGGGAAAAGTCCAGGTGACCGAGCCATCGGCATTGTGTCTCGTCGCCGGCGGATTGCGATCCGGTTCCGGCCGCTGCACCGGCTTGTCCGGCACATCTTCGCGAATATCGGCGTTCAGCCGAACTGTCTCGTCCATCATGCGCGGCATGTCGGCCCAAATCGCCAGAGCTTGCGAAACCGCCGATGCCGAGGAGCCCGGCAGCTTGGACTTTCTAGCACCCAGATGGTCAACGATGGCGCTGATCCGTATGCCTTCGTTGATCTCGCGCGCAAGCGCATAGCCACCTATGCCCGTCACCTCGTGGAACGGGCCGGCCCAATGGTGCAGGGCGATAGGTTCCCATTCATTGTTGAAGACCGGGGAGCCGGAAGAACCCTGTTCGGTGTCGGCGACATAGTGCAGGACTTGTACCGTTTCGTCGCGGGCCACCAGCCGGTTTTCACGCAACACCAGTTCCTTGAAGCGGCCATCGGGATGCTGGACGATGTTGGCGATTTCGCCGAGCATATGCTTGTCGCGCGCATCCGACAGCGAGATAAAACCGAACTCCCCCAGTTCCTTTGGACCGGAACGCCGCTCGCCAACCCCGATCAGCGTATAGTCCAGACCCTCTATGCTATCGCTCACGAAACAGGATTCAGGATCGAACAGGAACGTCGTCGGCGTACGCACGGCATTTGCACCGTCCTGCTCATAATCGAACTGGACCTGGAAGCGCCGGGAATCCGCCGGCGACGAAATCACATGGTTGTTTGTGAGGAACAACCTTGGCCCGACCAGAAAACCCGATCCTTGCGGATTGCCGTTGAGAAAGGCAACGCGGCCAACCGCATCGGCAGCACGGCGCCCACGCTCGAGGAATGCGACCCCGATGAAATCGAGCGTTGGGCCGAGAATTGCCTCCGGCCCTGGCTGCTTGGCGGCGGCCTTTCTTTCCCCGGCAGACCTCATGTCGATCGCTGCCGATATCATCTCCGCTTCGGTGCGGCTGAGCGACGCCTTTACCTGCAACCTGTCGAGGCGCCTGGAGAGGGTCTGTTCGGCGGCCAGCGGATTGCCGTTGGCGATGTGACCAAGTGAAGCCTCAATCTCGGCGCGCGTTTTCTTGATACGCTGGCGAACTATGTTTTCCACCTGCGCAAATATTTCAAGGTCGACCATATTGCCCTCCTCAACCTTACTTGAGAGAGTGCATATTTACATGAAATGTGCAATATTTTGCCGGCTGTTAGTTCACGGAAGTGGCCTGTCGCGATTCAACACGCGGCACCTTTTCGGGCTTACACAGCGCCGTCTCGTCGCCTATAAAAACCGGCTGGCGTGCGATGGCGCTTTCGTGCCTGGCCGCGCCTTCGGCAATTGAACCTACCGCCCATGGCAGATGATTAGGCGCACAGTAACACTCCCGACGACGCTGCTTGCGATGGTTGCCGCTCCGCTGATCCTGGCGGAGTTGCCGGCCAACGGTCAGGAGCCGGAGCCCATCATCTCGATTGTGACGGGTCTCGCTCCGGATGATCTCCTGAACGTGCGCGCCACGGCGTCTGCCATGGGCAAGATCGAGGCGCGGCTGCCGAGTGGTTCGAGCGTGAAAAATCTCGGCTGCGGCGACGTCAGCGGCTACAAATGGTGCAAGGTTGAAGACATTGATGACCCGAAGATGAGCGGATGGGCGCCCGCACGCTACCTCGACCCTATCAATCCCCGGCAAGTGACACCCCAGGTGGCGGCCAGTGCGGAGAACCCTGCGCCTCAGCCGCTGCCCGACCTGACAACGCGCCTCGGCGCGACCGCTCCCGAAACGCCGCTGAATTCCCCTGACGCGATCGGCAGGGTGGCGATCGAGGATGCTTACCGCCTGGCCCTGGCCGGTGGAAACCCCACGACTGGACAGGTTGATGGATCGCCGCCCGCGGCAGTGGGTCCCGTCCAGAATTTCGGCGCGGCCAACGCGGCGCCCCCGGCCGACGCACAGACCGTTGCGCGGCTTCAGCCGCCGGGGACACCGGTACCCGGTGCCGGCAACGCCATCCCCTGCGCGCGCTATCTCGGCCAGCCGATGACCAGCTGCAAGGCAGGCGTGGTGCGCACCGGCGACAAGACCGACGTGACCGTGACCTGGCCCGATGGCGGCACGCGCATCATCAGCTTCCAGGCCGGCAAGCCGGCCGGTGCGGACGCACCCGGCGAATTCCGCTTCACCCGCGAGGGCAGCCTCAACATCATCCGCGTCGGTGCTTCCGAACGCTTCGAGATCACGGATGCTTTGGCGTTGGGGGATAGTGGTAAGGGAGTAGGGCAGTAGGGGAATAGGTTCAAAGGCGCTCGAACCTCTGCCCTACTGCCCTACTGCCCTACTGCCCTACTGCCCTACTGCCCTACTGCCCTACTGCCCTACTGCCATTTTAGGGGGTTACATCCGGCAAAACTCTTCCCTATAAGGCCCTCCTAGCCTGATACCAGAATCGCGAGCACAACCGGCCGGGTCTTCCCGTCCGGTTTTTCGTGCAAGCCGCCTGCCGAACGGACCTTCGATATGCCAAGACGCACCGACATCAAGTCGATCCTGATCATCGGGGCCGGCCCCATCGTCATCGGCCAGGCCTGCGAGTTCGACTATTCCGGCACCCAGGCCTGCAAGGCGCTGAAGGAAGAGGGTTTTCGCGTCATCCTGGTCAACTCCAATCCGGCCACCATCATGACCGATCCGGAGCTGGCCGACGCCACCTATATCGAGCCGATCACGCCCGAAGTAGTGGCCAAGATCATCGCCAAGGAGCGGCCCGACGCGCTGCTGCCGACCATGGGCGGCCAGACCGCGCTCAACACCGCGCTGTCGCTGCGCCGCATGGGCGTGCTCGAACGCTATCAAGTAGAGATGATCGGCGCCGACGCCACCGCCATCGACAAGGCCGAGGACCGCGCTTTGTTTCGCGAGGCGATGAACAAGATCGGCCTGGAAACGCCGAAGTCGATGCTGGCCAACGCCACCGACGTCAAGAACGCCGACCGCAAGACGCACGAGGCCGAGCGCGCCGAGTTGAAGGCCGAGAAGCCCGAAAATCTCGATGCCGCGCTCGACGCGCTGGAAACCCGCTGGAACCTCGGCGAGGGTGACCGCAAGCAGCGCTATATCAGCCATGCCATGGCGATCGCAGCACAAGCGCTCGACCATGTCGGCCTGCCCGCAATTATCCGCCCGTCCTTCACCATGGGCGGCACCGGCGGCGGCATCGCCTACAACCGCGCCGAATTCTACGAGATCGTCCAGTCCGGCCTCGACGCCTCGCCGACCACCGAAGTGCTGATCGAGGAGAGCGTGCTCGGCTGGAAAGAGTATGAGATGGAGGTTGTCCGCGACAAGGCCGACAACTGCATCATCGTCTGCTCGATCGAAAACATCGACCCGATGGGCGTGCATACCGGCGATTCGATCACCGTCGCCCCGGCGCTGACGCTGACCGACAAAGAATACCAGATGATGCGCAACGCCTCGATCGCGGTGCTGCGCGAGATCGGCGTCGAGACCGGCGGCTCCAACGTGCAGTTCGCCGTCAACCCGGCCGACGGCCGCCTGGTCGTGATCGAGATGAACCCGCGCGTCTCGCGCTCGTCCGCGCTCGCCTCCAAGGCGACGGGTTTTCCGATCGCCAAGATCGCCGCCAAGCTCGCCGTCGGCTACACGCTGGACGAGCTCGAGAACGACATCACCGGCGGCGCCACGCCGGCCTCGTTCGAGCCGTCGATCGACTATGTCGTCACCAAAATCCCGCGCTTTGCCTTCGAGAAGTTTCCCGGCGCCGAGCCGGTGCTGACCACCTCGATGAAGTCGGTCGGCGAGGTCATGGCCATCGGCCGCACTTTCCAGGAGTCGCTGCAGAAGGCGCTGCGCGGGCTGGAAACCGGCCTGACCGGGCTGGACGAGATCGAGATCCCCGGCATCGGCCATGGCAGCACGGCCGCCAGCCACGTCGACGACCGCAACGCCATCCGCGCCGCGCTGGGCACGCCGACGCCGGACCGGCTGCGCATGGTGGCGCAGGCGATCCGCATGGGCACCTCCCTGGAAGACGTGCACGCAATGTGCAAGATCGACCCGTGGTTCCTCGAGCAGATCGCCGGCATTCTCGACATGGAAGCGCGCATCCGCGAACACGGCATCCCCGGGGACGCCGCCAATCTGCGCATGTTGAAGGCGATGGGTTTTTCCGATGCCCGCCTCGCGTCGCTGGTCAGGAAAGACGTCGACGAAATCCAGAAGATCCGCGAAAAACTCGACGTTCATCCGGTTTACAAACGCATCGACACCTGCGCCGCCGAGTTCGCTTCGCCCACCGCCTACATGTATTCGACCTATGAGGTCCCCTTTGCCGGCGCGCTCGCCAACGAGGCGCAGGTCTCATCGCGCAAAAAGGTCGTCATCCTCGGCGGCGGCCCCAACCGCATCGGCCAGGGCATCGAGTTCGACTATTGCTGCTGCCATGCCGCCTTTGCGCTGCGCGACGCCGGCTTCGAGGCGATCATGATCAACTGCAATCCCGAGACCGTGTCGACCGACTACGACACCTCCGACCGGCTCTATTTCGAGCCGCTCACGCCGGAGGACGTGTTGGAGATCCTGCGCGCCGAGCAGGCGTCCGGCGAGCTCGTCGGCGTCATCGTCCAGTTCGGCGGCCAGACTCCGCTGAAGCTGGCGGATGCGCTGGAGAAGGCCGGTATCCCGATCCTCGGCACCTCGCCCGATATGATCGATCTCGCCGAGGACCGCGACCGCTTCCAGAAGCTGTTGCACAGACTCGGCCTCAGCCAGCCGAAGAACGGCATTGCCTATTCGGTCGAGCAGGCCCGCCTCGTCGCCGGCGAGCTCGGCTTCCCGCTGGTGGTGCGCCCGTCCTACGTGCTCGGCGGCCGCGCCATGCAGATCATCCACGACGAGAGCATGCTGCAATCCTATTTGCTCGACACCGTGCCCGGCCTGGTGCCGGAGGACATCAAGCAGAAATACCCCAACGACAAGACCGGCCAGATCAACACGCTGCTCGGCAAGAACCCGCTTTTGTTCGACACCTATCTGTCGGGCGCCATCGAGGTCGACGTCGATTGCCTTTGCGACGGCAGGTCGACCTACGTCTCCGGCATATTGGAGCACATCGAGGAGGCCGGCATCCATTCGGGCGACTCGGCCTGTTCGCTGCCGGTGCATTCGCTGCCCTCCGAGCTCGTCGACGAGCTGGAGCGCCAGACGGCAGCCCTCGCCCGCGCGCTCAATGTCGGCGGGCTGATGAACGTGCAATACGCGATCAAGGACGGCACGGTCTATGTGCTGGAGGTCAACCCGCGCGCATCACGCACCGTGCCCTTCGTCGCCAAGACCATTGGCCGGCCGATTGCAAAGATTGCGGCCCGCATCATGGCCGGCGAAAGCCTGGAAGACGCCTTCGCCCATTACGGCGCCATGCCCGACCCACGCAATCCCGGCCACATCGCCGTCAAGGAAGCCGTGTTCCCCTTCGCCCGCTTCCCCGGCGTCGACATCCTGCTCGGCCCGGAAATGCGCTCGACCGGCGAGGTCATGGGCCTCGACCGCGACTTCGCGCTGGCCTTCGCCAAGAGCCAGCTGGGGGCGGGTGTTGATCTCCCCCGCGCGGGCACGCTGTTCGTCTCGGTGCGCGACGACGACAAGAAAGGCATATTGCCGGCGGTCAAGCGTCTCGCGGGCCAAGGCTTCAAGGTGCTCGCCACCTCAGGCACTGCCCGCTTCCTCGCCGAGAACGGCGTCGTCGCCGAAAAGATAAACAAGGTGCTGGAAGGCCGCCCCCACATCGAGGACGCCATCCGCAATCGCCAGGTGCAGATCGTCTTCAACACCACGGACGGCCAGAAGGCGGTGTCGGACTCCAAGTCGCTGCGTCGCGCGACGCTGATGCAGAAAGTGCCGTATTACACGACGCTGTCGGGAGCGGCTGCGGTGGCTGAGGCGATTGCTGCGCTGAGGGCGGGGAGTTTGGAAGTGCGGCCGCTCCAGGAGTATTTTGCTTAGGCGCCTCTTCGATAGATTCAGACCGACAACTGGGCTCGTGGAACTTGAATGGCGGACACTAAACAGCCATTCTCACCCTAGTCGTAGGAGAAAATCGTGCCCGTTTCAGTCGTCGTTGGAGGCCAATTCGGATCTGAGGGCAAAGGCAAAGTCGCTTTAGAGTTTGCCCGCGCCACCGGCGCTTCGGCTGTAGTAAGAGTTGGTGGCACGAATTCGGGCCATACCGGCATTGCTGACGATGGTACAAAATGGGTACTTAGGCAAATACCAGCATCTGCATTGTTGTCTAGCGCCCTTATCGTTTTGCCACCTGGTAGCTTAATTGATCCAGAAATACTGGAAAGGGAAGTAGAAGGCCTCAACATTTCTCCAGATCGTCTTATCATTGACGGCCGCGCAACTGTTATAACTCCCGATCATAGGAAAGATGAGGAACAAGAGGGACTGGTAAGCCGAATAGGGTCGACGGCATCGGGAACCGGCGCAGCGCTTCGTGATAGAATGGCGAGGCGGGCAGATCATCAGTTAGCCAGAGATCATCCTTACCTGAAGCATTTTTCTGTTGAATCAACTACGAGTATTCTCAGGCGCCTACTGCAAAACGACCAAAGAATCGTGATTGAGGGAACGCAGGGGTTTGGGCTTTCCTTGTGGCACAGCCCATATTTTCCTTTCTCGACTAGTAGGGATACTACCGCGTCCGCATTTCTCTCTGAAAGCGGCCTAAGCCCAACCGATGTAGATCAGGTTATAATGGCTATTCGTACATTTCCGATTCGAGTTGGCGGCAATTCCGGTCCGCTATACGACGAAATCGACTGGCCAACGCTTGCAGCCGAGGCCCATCTTCCAAAGAACTTTGAGGAGCGCACTTCAGCTACAAATCGCCTACGGAGAGTTGGACGATTTGACGCCGAGCTCGTTCGTAGCGCGATAGAAGCGAACAATCCTACACATATAGTTCTCAATCATTTGGACTACATCGAAAAATCCCCCGGTGACACCGCCAGAAGATTTGTTGAAAGCATCGAGCTTAGCATCGGTCGTAAAATTGACTACCTTGGTTTCGATGCGATAAAAATCGTTAGAAATATTGGCGGGAGAAAAAATATGAGATTAGCCAATGCTTGTTAACCTTGATGTTTTTCAAAAAGCTGTCAGAGATTTTGCATCGGGAAGCCTTCCCGCCGCTGCAGAGCGTTATGCCGTTCTCGCTGATCGCGATCCATACGAGGATATCCCACCTGCTCTGCTTCATTCGGGGCATCTCGCAAGCTACGCGATTACAACCGGGATGATAGAGCCATTTGACATAGACGATCTTAAAAAGCCAGCGACGCTACTCGTTTCTCTTGAAGGAACAGTCCGATATAGAGACAACAACGGTGACGTTCAGAGATTTTATCTATCAAAAGACCCAAGCAAATTTACGGATGGACACAAAGTAAGAGATGAAGTGGTGATAAAGCCAAATTCTCTCTATTATTTGACATTAAAGCCTGAGTTCAGAATGCCAAATTACATTGCCGGACGATTTAATTTGATGATACGCGACGTGTATCGCGGCTTCCTTGTGGGTACTGGGCCGCTAGTTGATCCAGGATTCCAAGGAAGGCTATCGATACCTCTCCACAATTTTACGAATAATGAATATGTACTCAGGGCAGACGAGGGTTTTGTCTATTTCGAATTTACGAAACTAAGCTGGAAGAACCCACCGAACCTAACACCACTTCCTGCTTGGGTCAGAGACGCTATTGAGGTTCAGCCGCCCTTTCCTTCTTCGAAGAATAAGCGCAAGACCCTTGATAATTATCTGGATGAAGCCACATCAAATGGCCCCGCCCAAAGCTCAATCGGCCCGGTACTTACCGATGCAAAAAACCAACTTCGATCAACGAAGACACTTTTAGATCTGTATACATTTGGAGGATTTATCGGAATACTGGCCCTTCTATTGACTGCATGGTCACTATACGCAGGCGTTCAATCTTTTACGCTTGCCGCGCAAACTACCGTTCAAAGCGATATTCGGCAGGCGCAAGATCGCATCTTGGCATTGGAGATCGAGATGCGAGAAGCAAAAAAGAAGACCGACCAGCCAGGCGCGCCCGCTGCCGTGCCCGGCACTCCCGTAAGCCCAAAACCGAACTCTCCCGTAAGCCCGAAATAGACAAGCCCGACTCGCCGATGCCGTGCCAATGAAATGGTCCTCTCCGCGCATTGAGCCTCATCTAGCCCGCCACCGCCACGCACTCGATCTCGATATCAAACTCCATCGGCCATGACGCCACCGGCACGAAGCTGCGCGCCGGCGGGTTGACGCTGAAATAGTTGGCATAGACCCGGTTGATCGCGTTGTAGAAGCCGGAGTTGGCGGCGTAGATGCGCACCATCAGGACGTTGTCGAGCGAGGTACCCGCCGCTTCCAGGCAGTGCTTCAGCGCCACAAGCGATGCCTCGGTCTGCACCTCGATGTCGCCCTTGATCAGCTTGCCGGTCGAAATATCGAGCGGCGGCGTGCCGGACACGAAGACCAGCCCCGCACCTTTAGTCACCAGCGACAACGGCACGCCCAGGGCGCGTACGGCCGCCGACAGCACCGGCACTTCGACGATTTCCTTGTTCATGACGATCTCCCTGCGTTTGCAGCGAGCTTATCTCCCTGCGGTGGGAAGACCAGCGCTGACGCCCGGTTCAGTCCGAGAAAACCGATAAACCGTCCGGCGAAAAGCACGGGCGTCCACAGCACCAGCGAGAGCACCGCCAGCATGGCCGCGACTCTGCCGGCCGGTTCCTCACCGCCTTTTTGCGCGGTGACCAGCGCACCGCCGAACGCGGCAAATCCGGTACGGCGCAGCAGCGCCACGAACGCCGCCTGCGGCAGCGAACGGAAGGCGCCGATGATCCTGAGGTCAATGAGCCAGGCGCTGGTCAGCAGCGCGCCGATCGACATGATGTGCAGCGCATTGACTACGGGATAGGCGACGAACGAGGCCTTCAGTCCCCGCACCAAAGCGAGTTGCTCGATGCCGGCGAAAAACCCGTCCATTCAGGCCGGCGGCACGCGCTCGGGATAGACGTCATAGGTCTTGCCGCCGACGATGACGCGGACCGCCTTCATGCGTTTTTCGCTCTCGTCGCGCGAGCGATGGCCGATCGCGGTCACCTCGTCGCCGACCTTGGCGACCTCCTCCGAGAAGCCGGCGGCGATCGTGCGGGACGGCGGCGCCATCTCCACCCGCCAGACCGCTCCCTCGGTGTCGACATCCAGCGTGGCGTGCGGGTTGCCGATATAGATGGCCGTGATCCTGCCCCGGAGTTCGAAAAACCCGTCCTGCGTCCACGACCAGCCGTGATGGGCATAGCTGCGGTGGCAGCGGCAAGGACCACCGCCGCTGCCAGCGTGACGCGCCGGTTGAAACGTGACTGCATCGCTCGTCTCCTCGGTTCGGCATTCGAGAGTAGGTCAGCGCGCCGCAGCGTCAAATCACATGAGGTCTGCGCCGCCCCTCACTGCCCTGCCGGGCATTTCTCCCCGTATAGTGACGGGGAGAAAGGTGCCTTCGCCGACGGTTTCGCCAATCTCCGGCGCGGCAGAGGGCGTGCCGGCGTTGCGGCCAGCCCCTTCTACCCGTCACTGTACGGGGAGAAGGTGGCGGCAGCCGGATGAGGGGCGGCGCCGACTTCTACGGTCGAGCGCCCGCTTGCCCCGACCTCTCACCCCGCCCAATCCACCTCGACCATCCCC
Organism: Mesorhizobium sp. M0701; assembly: GCF_040320365.1. Classification (NCBI taxonomy): domain Bacteria; kingdom Pseudomonadati; phylum Pseudomonadota; class Alphaproteobacteria; order Hyphomicrobiales; family Phyllobacteriaceae; genus Mesorhizobium; species Mesorhizobium sp. M0701. The sequence goes on along the minus strand of NZ_JAMYPO010000006.1, from coordinate 176,195 downwards.
AGCCGTTGATAGAGCCTGACCGCAGCCGCGTTCCCCACCGTATTGGTCTTGAGATCGACATGCGCAGCACCCCTCGCACGAAACACCGCAAACGCGTGCCGCATCAGCGCTTCGGCAATGCCGTTGCTCCGCGCCTCGGGATGGACGGCAAGATCCTTGACGAACCCCGTCGCCCAGCAGAGCGCCGCGCCCGCCAGCCGGCCCTTGCCGTCGATAACCAGGAAACACAAAACGGGATCGAACTCCGCGTCGGCCGAAATACGCGGCCACCATTGGTCGAACGGCCCATCGGCGCCGTCGTCGAACACCGCGGCCAAAAGCGTGTGCAAAGCGAGCGCATCGGCGGCTTCGAAGCCGCGCATGAAAAAACCTTCGGGCCAGCGCGGCGGAAAAAGCGTGTCGTCGAGGATCTTGCGCAGGCGGATGTCGTTTGGCGCCGGCGGACGCGGCTCAGGCATCGGGCTGCATGCGGCGCCGCAAGCTGTCGCTGCCGAGGCCGGTTTCTCCGAGCAGCCCCTTGCGCTTGGCGTCGTAATAATAGCCGCTCTGGTATAGCCGGTCGGCGCGCTTGGGGTTGCCGCCCGAGACCAGCCAGGCGCCGCGCAGATATTTCACTGCGTATTTCAGGTTGGTCTCGGCGTCGAACAGGCCGCTCGCCGGGCCGTCATAGCCCATGCCGCGCGCCGTCGCGTGCTTGATCTGCATCAGCCCCCAATGGCCGTGATTATAGGCTTTCGGGTTGAAGGTGCTCTCGCGGTTGACGACACTGCGCACCAGATCGACCGGCACCTGGTAGAGCGCGGAATATTTCTCGATCAGCCGCTCGATCTCGCTGCGGCCGCGGGCGTTCGACTGGCCTTCAGTGGGGTCGGTCGCGGCCAGAACGGCCGGGTTCTGCGGCACCGTGTAGGAGACCGGCTGAACGCCGGGCATAGCGGCGGTCTGTTCGGTGACCGGCATGGCGACAGCGGCCGTCGCGATGGCTGGCTGGGCATTGGTGGTCATGACGGCGGGGGTGGTTGCCGCCAGCGGCGTCGGCCCGGCAAACGCGGCGGCCGGCTCGATCGGCAGCGCAGCCGTCTGGGCGACGCCGGACGGCTCCGGCAGCACCGAAACTGTATCGGGCAGCGCCAACGTAAAGCCGGCATCGGTATTGGCCGTATTTTCGGTGAAGGCCGGCGTCGGGGTCACCGGCGAAGTCGAGGTGCAACCGCTGAGAGCGGCCACGGCCAACACCGCCGCAACGACGGGAAAGAGGAATTTTGCTGGCAAGCGGCGCTCGGGTCCGGTTCGTCGGGTGTTAAGAAGTCCTTACACCAGCATCTTTCCCCGGGCAATCCGCGGTAGCCGGCGGTTTTCGGGTGGCGAGCCGGGCCGGGAAATGCGATATTGTTCTGGATTTGTACTTCGAAGGATTCCGGAAAGGAGCACGCCATGGACGCCTCTCATGCCACCGCCGGCCACGCGGTCTTCGAAACCGTGCTCGGCTTCATGGGCATCGCCTGGAGCGAAGCCGGGCTGACCCGGCTCTGCCTGCCGCAGCGCAACCGCGACGCGGTCGAGCGCCGGCTGCTGCGCCATGCCGCCGCCGAGCAGCCTGCGAAGCCCGAACCGCAATGGGTTGCCGAGCTGATCGCGTCGATCAAGGCCTACGCCGCCGGCGATGACGTCGATTTCTCCGGCGTGCCGGTCGATCTCAGCGGCGTCGACGAGTTCCGCCTGGCGATCTATGACGCGGCGCGAAAGCTCGCCTTCGGCGAAACCACCACCTATGGCGAACTGGCCAAACGGGCCGGCCATGCCGGGCTGGCACGTGAGACGGGCGCCGCACTCGGCGCCAACCCGGTGCCGCTGGTCATCCCCTGTCACCGCATCCTTGCCGCCGGCGGCAAGATCGGCGGCTTTTCGGCCCCTGGCGGCTCGGCCACCAAGGAAAAGATGCTGGCCATGGAAGGCGTACGCGTCGGCCCGCCGCCGCCGGCGCAGGTGTCGTTCGGGTTTTAGGTGTGCTGATATTCAGGCGAGGCCGGCACCCGGCGCACCATTTCGTCCCACTCTAATCCGGAAGCAGGCGCCGGCGGAAGCGCCGATCGATTTCCACCCGCTTGCATTTGTAGACGGTGCATGAATTCGTATCGGCGCTCGGCACCGAGGCCCGCGCCCTGACCTCGCCGATGTCGCAGAATTGCTGGCTCCGCACGTAACGGTCGTAGAGCGCCAGCCCCGGCACGCGCGCCGATCTGTAGCGCAGGATGACCGCACCCTCGCGCGCGATCGTCGCCTGCACCTTGCCGCAGCTCATGCGGGTCGGGTCGTAGCGCGAGCTCGCCTGCGCCTCGGCGGCCACCAGCGTCAGGCAAGCGGCAAGCAGAACGATTTTCATGTCCCTCTCCCCAAAACCCGGTCGCGCCCGAAGCCGACGCGATCCTCCCGGGTCAGGCGCGCAGCGACGACGCTCTCACGCGATTGGGGCGGCCGTTGGGCAGCGTTGCCGCGGCGCCATTTTCCGCCCCGTCTTGTTTTTTGCGCGAAAGCATATTATATGCCGTCCATTGATATTTCGGCCGATCGATCCGGGCCTCGCGATCTTCGCGTTTGCTGACGTTCTATCTCCAAAATCTCGATACAAACCGGCTGGATTTCGGTCCAGTCAAACTAAAGCAAACGTAAAGGACTATCGAAATGGCAACAGGTACGGTCAAGTGGTTTAATTCCACCAAGGGTTTCGGCTTCATTCAGCCTGACAGCGGCGGCGCGGACGTTTTCGTTCACATCTCCGCAGTCGAGCGTGCTGGACTGTCGACCCTGGTGGAAGGCCAGAAGATCAACTTCGAGATCGAGCAGGACCGCCGCACTGGCAAGTCGTCCGCTGGATCTCTGAGCAAGGCAGCCTGATTTTGCGAATGGCGCGCGCCGGGCGATTGCCCGGGGCGCGCGGCAAGTCACGGATGTACTGGCGGTCGCGCGAGAAGCGCGCCGGAGCGAAAGACCCCGACAAGCCGAAGCAGCAGATTGCTGCCGGCCCGGCCAAAACGCTCCCGATCAGGCTACCAAGCATGGGAAGGCGGGATTTTGTCCCGCCTTTTTGCTGTCTGGATTTTAAACGCCGACAATTGGCGAAACCGGCGATACAGCTCCTTCTCCCCGTATAGTGACGGGGAGAAGGACGCTTTCGCCGAAGCTTTCGCCAATTGTCAACGTTGCTCAGCAAAGTCGGCGAGTTGCACTCAACCCACCCACTCCAGCGGCACATGCCCCGGGTCGGCCTCGACCCTTTTCAGCCAGGCGGCCACCGCCGGATAGGCGTCGAGCTGAAACCCGCCCGTCTCGGCCGTGTGCGTATAGGCATAGAGCGCGATGTCGGCGACGCTGAGCACATTGCCGGCAAAGTACGTGCTCCCGGCCAGGTGCTTGTCCATGACGCCAAGCGCCTTGTTGCCGCGCTCCAGCGTCACCGCCAGCCGCTCCGGCGTCGCATCGTTGGTTCTTTCAGGGAAGGTCAGCAGCGCCCTGCGCACGGCGATATAAGGCTCGTGGCTGTATTGCTCGAAGAACAGCCACTGATAGGCCAGCGCACGTTCGTATTTGTCCGCCGGCAGAAACCGCGTGCCTTCGGCGAGATAAAGCAGGATGGCATTGGATTCGGCCAGCCGGCGGCCGTCGTCGAGTTCGAGCAGCGGCACCATGGCGTTCGGATTTTTCGCGACATAGTCGGGTTTGCGCGTGTCGCCGGTATGCGAGCTGACCTCGACATTGGTGAAAGCGATGCCGAGCTTGGCCATCAACAGGCGCGGCTTGTAGCAATTGCCGCTGTCGATCATTCCATAGAGTATCATCGGTGCTCCCCCTTGCTCGCAACCACCCGTCTCAGGGCTTGATCCAGCCTCTATCGCGGCAGCGGCGGCTTCATCCAGTGATTTGTTTTGGCGTAACCATCAGCGCCGCTGATGCATTTCAGGATATATCGAGATTCAAGTCAGGCCGAGCCGAGAAGGGTGGGTTCCGAGAACCGGAGCGGAGCGTACTTTGGGTACGTGAGCACCGGAAGCGCAGGAAACCGCCGTTCGCAGGCCGGCATCACTTGAATCTCGACATATCCTAGCCGAATAGGGGGATGACGTTGTTGTCCCTGCCAAGCAGCCTGTCGATCGACAGCGGCTCCTCGTCGAACAGCGTACCGGCCAGCGCCGGCCGGGCAAGGTAAAAGCCCTGCAGCAGGTCGACGCCGCCATCCAGCGCGACGCGCAGATGCGTGGCGTTCTCGACGCCTTCGACCAGCACCTTGGCGCCACGGTCGTGCAGCGTCGAAACTAGCGGCCGGAAAAACCGCTCGGCGGCGGCATGGCGGCAGAATTCTGCGAACCAGGTGCCGTCGATCTTGACGATGTCGGGCTGCACCAGCGCTACCCTTTCTTCGGTCGAATGCCCGGTGCCGAAATCGTCGATGGCGATGCGGACGCCGTCGCGCCGCATCTCGCGCGCCAGGCTGACAAGCACCTTGTCGCCGGCCGCCTGCTCGGTAATCTCGCAGACCAGCATGCCGGGATGCAGGCCGAAATCCGCCAGATGCCTGGTCATCAGCCTGATTTCGGCCAGCGCCCGTGCGGGGTCATCGTTGATCAGCGGATTGTAGTTGAAGAAGAGGTCGAGCCCGTCGACGCCGATGTTGCGGAAGTTGCGCAAATGCAGCACCCGGCACATGGTTTCGACAAACAGCCGATCCGCTGCCGGCACACCTTCGAAGAAGATTTGCGGCGCCACCGGCCTGCCTGCACGATGCGGCTCGATCAGTCCCTCGACCGCGACGGCGGCGAGAAACCTGCCGCGCGGCGCGAAGACCGGCTGGTAGGCGCTCCTCAGCCGGAATGCGCCGTAGACGCCATATTCGATGCCGACCTCGTCGGCAAAGATCGCTTCGCCGACCTTGCGCCGCATGTCGGCCCGCCCGGTCACGATACCACCCTGCGCCCGAAAGCCCGCATCGGCCGCCGCGATGGCGAAACGGCCGCGGGAACTTTGTCCTTATCGGGCGACACCGCTGATGCTTGCCCGGCTTTGTCGAAGACGTGAAAGCTGGTCGGTGCAAGCTCGGGGCGTGCCAGCACGAAGCCTTGCACCATCGAGGCGCCCGACTTTTCGGCGAGCTCGAGCTGCCAGCCCGTCTCGATGCCCTCGAATACCGTACGGATGCCTTGCTCTTCGAAGCTTGTCACCATAGCGGTCAGCAAGGCGAAGCCGGCACCGGACTCCATCAGCGTCATGATCCAGTCGGCGTCGAACTTGACGATGTCTGGCCTGAGTTCCTTGATGCGATTGATGTCGGATTCGTCCGCGCCGTAATCGTCGACGGCAATGCGCAAACCATTGCCCCTGAGCGCCTCGACGAAATTGTAGAGCGTTTCCTGCGACGCCGATTTCTGCTCGGTGACCTCGCAGACGACGCGGCGCGGATCGATGTCGGCCTCGTGCAGCACCAGCCGCATGTCGCGCAGCGCCTTGTCGGCGATGCTGCGATCGGTGAACACCGATGGATCGAAATTGATGAAGATGGAGGCGTCTCGCGGCAGGCAGGCGCCGGCGTTCAGAAGGTGCAGCGTCCGTGTCAGCGCCTCGATATGCAGGCGGTCGACCGCCGGACAGCTGTTGAAGAAACTCATTGGCGGCTGCGGCTCGCCTTCGCGGAACGGCCGGATCAGCCCCTCGAACGCGACGACGGAAAGCTTGCCCTTGTTGAAGGCGAAGATCGGCTGGAACGCGCTTTGCAGCGTATAGACCCCCCAGACACCGCTGGCGGTGCCGTCATCATGGCGGATGATATGGGCAAGCCCGATGCTGCGCGTCACGGTTCCTCGCTGTGCGAGACTGGCGGACCGGCTACGGTCCCTGCCGTTCTAGCTTTTACCGATCGTTGGTGAATTTATTGTTTCCAGCATTGCGCGCTGGCTCATTCGACAATGCCTGCGCTGGGCTTGCGCTTGACCAGATGATGCGACATGAGAGGCGCCGCGGCGCCTTCGCCCGCCGGTCTTTTCTGGAGATATCTGTCATGGCCTTTCTTGCCGACGTCCTTTCCCGCGTAAAGCCTTCCGCGACCATCGCGGTGACGCAGAAGGCGCGCGAGCTGAAAAACGCCGGCCGCGACGTGATCGGGCTGGGCGCCGGCGAGCCGGACTTCGACACCCCCGACAACATCAAGAACGCCGCGATCGAGGCCATCCGCCGCGGCGAGACGAAGTATCCGCCGGTATCCGGCATCGTGCCGCTGCGCGATGCGATCGCAAAAAAATTCAAGCGCGAGAACAATCTCGACTACCGGCCGGAGCAGACCATCGTCGGCACCGGCGGCAAGCAGATCCTGTTCAACGCCTTCATGGCGACGCTGAACCCCGGCGACGAAGTGATCATCCCGCGGCCCTACTGGGTGAGTTATCCCGAAATGGTGGCGATCTGCGGCGGCACCTCGGCCTTTGCCGACACCTCGATCGACAACGGCTTCAAGCTGACGGCGGCCGTGCTGGAAAAGGCGATCACGCCGCGCACCAAATGGCTGTTGATGAACTCGCCGTCGAACCCTTCGGGCGCAGCCTACACCGAAGCGGAACTCAAGAGCCTGGCCGACGTGCTGTTGAAGCATCCCCATGTCTGGGTGCTGACCGACGACATGTACGAGCACCTGACCTATGGCGACTTCGTCTTCAAGACCATCGCCGAGGTCGAGCCTAAGCTCTATGAGCGCACGCTGACGATGAACGGCGTGTCGAAGGCCTATGCCATGACCGGCTGGCGCATCGGCTACGCGGCAGGCCCGGTGCCGCTGATCAAGGCGATGGACATGATCCAGGGCCAGCAGACCTCCGGCGCCTGCACCATCGCCCAATGGGCGGCGGTCGAAGCGCTGAACGGCCCGCAGGATTTCATCCCGAAGAACAAGGCGATCTTCCAGGGCCGGCGCGATCTCGTCGTCTCGATGCTCAACCAGGCGCGCGGCATCACCTGCCCATCGCCGGAGGGTGCGTTCTACGTCTATCCCTCCTGTGCCCAGCTGATCGGCAGGAAGACCAAGAGCGGCAAGGTGATCGACAGCGACGAAACCTTCTGTTCGGAACTGCTCGAGGCCGAGGGCGTGGCGGTTGTTTTCGGCTCGGCCTTTGGCCTCGGCCCGAACTTCCGCATCTCCTACGCCACGTCGGAGGCTCTGCTCGAAGAGGCCTGCACCCGCATCCAGCGCTTTACCGCCGCGCTGGTCTGAGACGTTTCAGCCGCCATACTGCTCGTCGTTCACCTTCTCCAGCCAATCGACATGCACACCCTCGAGCGCCTCCTGCATGGCGATGTGGGTCATCGCCGATTTGGGCGCGGCGCCGTGCCAATGCTTTTCGCCGGCCGCAAAGGAGATGACGTCGCCGGCCCTGATCTCCTGCAGCGGCCCGCCCCAGCTTTGCACGAGACCGGCACCGGACGTGACATAGAGCGTCTGGCCAAGCGGATGCGTGTGCCAGTGGGTGCGGGCGCCGGGCTCGAAGCTGACCAGCGTGGCTCTGAGCCGCGCCGGTGCCTCTTTCTCGATGATCGGCGTCTGCAAAACCCGGCCAGTGAAGTATTTTTCCGGCGCAACAATCGTCGGCACGCTGCCGCAGGCAATAATCTTCATCGTCGCAAGTCCTCGATTCAATCCAGTGTCTTAGACCCTACCACTTTCGTCCGATGCCGGCTGCATCTCCTGCCGGCTGCGGGCAAAACGCGGCCAGAACAGACCGGTCCGCGTGCGGTAAGCGTCGTAGGCATCGGCCAACCTTGTCCGCGAAAATTTTCGCTCTTCGTCCAAGGCTGCGATCACGTAGATCGTAACGATGCCGGCGACCGGCACCACCGCCCAGACCGACCAGGTCGCGATACCCCATCCGATCCAGAAGATGATGTAGGACGTGTAGAACGGATGCCGGACATGGAGATAAGGGCCTTCGGTCACCAGGCTGTCGGGATTGTCAGGATCGAATGCGAACCGCAGCCCCGCCTTGCGGGAGACCGAGATCGCCCACCAGAACAGCGCCGAGCTTGCCAGTTCGATGGCGAGCCCGCCGATCTTCGCCGCCACCGGCTGCCGCTCGATCCACAGCAGCGCAAGAAAGAACAGCGCCGTGCCGACCACGACGGCCGAAATGATCATCGCGCCTTGAGACATGGTCTGCGACTGGAAATGCGCGCGCATCGACCAGGCATATTGGCCGAGCGTCGCGATGCTGCTGATCGAGACGAGAAGGTCGAGCGTGGATTCCATCATCAGGCTCCGGGGGTTAGCTGTGGTGGATTCGTTCATCATACCCGGCGCAAGCCGAGAAATCATTTCTTAACCACCGTTCTAAACAACATGGTGACCTCGGCATGCGATGTTGACCTGGAGACAATCCCAAGGTCCAAACCAGATATGGCCGTTTCCCACCGCACGATCCGCACGCCGCAAGCGGATTTGCGCCTCAGCCAGTCGTCGGGACCCGGCATCCCGCTTGTCCTGATCCACGGCTCGGGCAGTTCGCGCGCCGTATTCGCCCGCCAGTTCGACAGCCCGTTGGCCGCTGCCCATCGGTTGATTGCTTTCGACCTGCCCGGCCATGGCGAATCGTCGGACGCCCGCAATCCGGCGACGGACTACACCATCGCCGGCCTTGCCCAATCGGCGGCTCAGCTCCTCAATGCCTTGGGCATCGGCCGCGCCGTCGTCTTCGGCTGGTCGCTTGGCGGGCACGTGGCAATCGAACTCGCGAGTTTTCACCGCGCCGTCGGCGGGCTGATGCTGACCGGCGCGCCGCCGGTATCGAAGGGTCCTTTCGGCATGCTGCGCGGCTTCCACGCGCATTGGGACATGCTGCTGGCGTCCAAAAAGACGTATTCCGAACGCGATGCCGAGCGCTTCGAGACGCTGTGTTTCGGCGACACCGCCGATCCGTCCTTTCGCCAAGCCATCCTGCGCACCGACGGCCGGCTGCGCGCCGCGGTGACGCGCGGCATGCTCACCGGCAAGGGCGCCGACCAGAGACAGGTGGTCGAGCAAGCCGCGTTTCCGGTCGCTATCGTCAATGGCGAGAACGATCCGTTCGTCCGGCTCGGCTATTTTGAGACACTCGCATACGGCTCGCTGTGGGAGCATTGCCACATCATCGCCGGCGCCGGGCATGCGCCTTTCTGGGAGCGTGCGGACCTGTTCAATCCGTTGCTCGCGCGCTTTGCCGAGACGGTGGCGGTGCAGCGCGTGGACGCAACGCCACTGGCGTCGCGCCGAACCGGCACCGGCTGAACCGGCCTCAACTTCAAATCCCTTCAACCTCAAATCCCTTGCCCTCCCGGCCTGCCCGTGGGACGATGCCCTTTGGGTAGGTGGCAAATTGAAAAAAGCCTCGCCCGCGACGGCCGACAGGCCGGCCGCCGCTTACAGGGAAACGCCTGAGTGGAGGTCAGCCATGGGTACTCGCGCCGGAGGACGACGCACGGGACCGAAATGCATTGCCATAGTCGGTCCCTTCGCAAGCGGTAAGACGACACTTCTCGAAGCCATACTCGCCCGTACAGGCGCCATTCCCCGCCAGAATCCCGTTTCGTCCGGAAATACCGTTTCCGATCATTCGCCCGAGGCGCGCGCTCACGGCATGAGCGTCGAGGCGACCTTCGCCACCACCGATTTCATGGGCGAGCCGTTCACCTTCGTCGATTGTCCCGGCTCCATCGAATTCTCCTTCGAAGCCGAGCCGGTGCTGGCCGCCTGCGACGTCGCCGTGGTCGTTGCCGAGGCCGACGAGAAGAAGATCCCTGCCCTGCAGCTGATCATGCGCAAGCTCGACGAGCTCGGCGTGCCGCGCATGCTGTTCCTGAACAAGGTCGACAAGGCGATAGCAGGTGTGCGCGACACGCTGAAGATGCTGCAGCCGGCAAGCTCGGTGCCATTACTGCTGCGCCAGATCCCGCTGCGCAAGGACGGCGTCGTCATCGGCTCGATCGACCTCGCTCTGGAGCGTGCCTACATCTACCGCGAATATGCCGAGAGCGAGGTCGCCCAGATCCCGAGCGACGACAAGGCGCGCGAGCTCGAGGCGCGCTTTTCCATGCTGGAGACGCTCGCCGACCATGACGACCGGCTGATGGAGCAATTGCTGGACGAGATCGAACCGCCGAAGGATGCGATCTTCGACGATCTTGCCGCCGACCTGCGCGACGGCATGGTGACGCCGGTGCTGATCGGCACCGCCGAGAAGGGCAATGGCGTGCTGCGCCTGTTGAAGGCGATCCGTCACGACGCACCCGACATCGAGGCGACGCGCCAGCGCCTCGGCGCTCCCGATGGCAATGCCACCGTGGTCCAGGTGATGAAGACCATCCACACCGCGCATGGCGGCAAGCTGTCTGTGTCGCGCATCCTGTCCGGCCAGGTCGCCGACGCCGCCGAGCTGTTCCTTTCCAATGGCGAAACGGCAAAGGTCTCCGGCATCTACAAGATGCTCGGCAAGGACCAGGTCAAGCTGACTTCGGCCAAGGCCGGCGACACGGTCGCGCTCGGCAAGCTGGACGCCGTCAGGACCGGCCAGACGCTGAGCTCGACCAAGGGCGGCATCCAGCCGCTGGTCACGCTGGCGCCGCCGCAACCGGTCTTCGCCTTCGCGCTGCGGCCGAAAGAGCGCAAGGACGAGGTCAAGATGTCGGCGGCCATCCAGCGCCTGGCCGAGGAAGATCCCTCACTCAACCTGCATCACAACCAGGATTCGGCCGAAACCGTGCTGTCCGGCCATGGCGAGATGCATCTGCGCGTCGTGCGCGAGCGGCTGGAAGGCAAGAACCAGATCCCGGTCGAAGGCCATGTGCCGGCCGTGCCCTACCGCGAGACGATCCGCAAAGCGACGCAGCAGCGCGGCCGCCACAAGAAACAATCAGGCGGCCACGGCCAGTTCGGCGACGTCGTGATTGAGATCAAACCGCTGCCGCGCGGGTCAGGCTTCCAGTTCACCGATACGATCACCGGCGGCGTCGTGCCGAAGACCTACATCCAGTCGGTCGAGACCGGCGTGCGTGACTACCTGAAGTCCGGGCCGCTCGGCTTCCCGGTCGTCGATGTTGCCGTCAACCTTTCCGACGGCTCCTACCATGCGGTCGATTCCTCCGACATGGCCTTCCAGATGGCAGCGAAGCTGGCGATGAAAGAAGGCATGGCCGCGTGCTCGCCGGTGCTGCTCGAGCCGGTGATGAAGGTCGAGATCGTCACGCCGTCCGACGCGACGTCGAAGATCATTGCGCTGATCCCGCAGCGGCGCGGCCAGATCCTCGGCTACGACGCGCGGCCCGACTGGCCCGGATGGGACGTCGTCGAGGCGACCATGCCGCAAGCCGAGATCGGCGACCTCATCATCGAGCTGCGCTCGGCCACGGCGGGTGTCGCCAGCTACCGGGCCGTCTTCGACCACATGGCCGAACTCACCGGGCGGTTGGCCGACGAAGCGCTGAACGCCAACGGCAAGGCCGCCTGAGCTGCCTTTGCGGCCCAACAGGAAACGGCGCCCGGATCATTCGGGCGCCGTTTCTTGCGGACCGTCTTCGTGGGAGGCGAAACGGCAGGTCCGCCGCATGCTTGCCGCCGGTGTTTTGGCGGAGGAAGGTTCGGACGCGGTAGCTGCCTGAGCCCGGGTCGTCCGAGTGATGCCCCCATCCCCCGGACGAGCCACACCGCGTCCTGTACTCTGCTTAATCGATTTGGCGCGCCCGCGGCATGTTACCCGAGGTTACATGTCACTGTTACGCGACCGTTCCGGTCGATTTTCTGGCGATGTGTTGGTTTCGGGCAACAAAAAAGCCGGATCAATGAAGACCCGGCTGAGTTTGATTGGAAGTGCCTGTTAGGGCTAACCTCCAGAGGGGAACACTCGAGAGCGCTAATGGGAGGAGAACGCGCTCAGGAGATGATCTATATATGTGCTCTTCATGCCCAAGAAACAAGCATCTATTTTGCAACACTCACATGCAAAAAGGCGCCGGCTGTGGTCTAATCCGTCCCGAAGCGCAATAGGACCAGTTGAATCGCTGAAATACAGCCTGCGGCAAGGCAAAAATCGATCCACGGCCGCGAATCAGCAGCGATTCCTGCTCGGAAAATCGAAAAACGCAGGATGACGTGGAATCGTGCAGCACGCGTTTGTTTTTTCGGCAGCCAGACCTTGCTGGTGCATGCCGCCCAAAAGCCCGCCATCGAGCTTGACCTGAGGGTGCAGCGGTTTGGGTTACATGCCGGACAAGACCTGAAGCGCGTTGCAGGAGACCGTTCAAGGCCGCGCCCGTAAGGAGAGCTATATGCGAGCCACTTCGGCGATCGCCGGCAGCGTCATCTTCCTTGCTGTAGCGCCCGGCGTGGTCGCCGGACTGTTGCCCTGGCTGCTGACCGATCGCTATCGCCTGCCCTGGTCGCGACTGCCCGGTTTCGTTCCTGTGGGCTGGCTGCTGGTTGTCGCCGGCACAGCCATACTGCTGCACGCCTTTGCCCGGTTTGCCCTGGAGGGCCTGGGTACCCCCGCCCCGGTCGCGCCGACCGAGAGGCTGGTCGTCGGTGGCATCTGCCGCCACGTCCGCAATCCGATGTACGTCGCCGTGCTGTCGATCGTCCTCGGCCAGGCATTGCTGTTTTCGAGCTGGACGGTCGCCGCCTATCTAGGTCGTGAACCCATAAAGGGTTGCGGAGTGAGCGGGCTCATGCTCTGACGGTGCAGCAAGCCGATCCGCGAGACACTGATGCGTAGCGAGAACGTCGAGATACTATCGGACAAGACCAATGCCGCTGTCATGCGGCATCCTGGTCGGGCCTTCCCCGGCGTTCTCGTTCAGGGTGACAGCCTTTATATTCTGTGTCAGCGAGCGGATCTGGCCTGCAAGGAAGTCGGGCGAGGTTCGCCGGGTTACGACGAACTGAATGATCTTCGCAACGCTCTGTGGTCATATCTCAACCATTATAAGGTTACACTGCTGGAGCACGACATAGCGCTTCCCTTCTCAGAACAGCAGGCACCCTGAAGCCGGCCTTTCAATATCGTCGCTGATGTGATTCAGCGGCTGTATGAGCCGATATGATCTGACCGACTTCGAATGGCGCGTGATCCAACCGCTCCTGCCAACAAGCCGCGAGGCGTGCCGCGCGTGGACGACCGCCGCGTGCTGAACGGCATCTTCGGGTGCTACGATCAGGCGCACCGTGGCGCGACCTGCCGGAGCGTTATGGACCGCGCACGACCTGTTACAACCGCTTCGTGCGATGGCGAAAAGCAGGCGTGTGGCATCGGCTCATGGACGCTGTCAGTGCCGCGCATGACGGTGAAATCCAGATGATCGACAGCACTTCTATCCGGGCGCACCAGCAGGCTGCGACAGGAAAAAAGGGGATGCAGATCAATGTCTCGGCCGCTCCCGAGGCGGGCTCACGACCAAGATCCACGTGGTCGTCGATGCGTGCGGGCTGCCGATCCGGCTCGGCCTGACAGCAGGGCAAGCCCATGACGGGCAGATCGTCGATACATTCCTCGACCACCTCGGTCCGCGCGCCATCGTGCTGGCGGACAAGGCCTATGATGCCGACCGCATCCGGGAGCTGATCCAGCAGCAGGGTGCCACGCCGAACATCCCGGCCAAGCGCAACCGGAGTGGAAACCCTGCTTCAGCAAGCGGCTCTATCGCGAGCGCAACCTGATCGAGCGGTTCTTCTCCAAGCTGAAGCACTTCCGTCGCGTCGCCACCCGCTACGACAAGCTGGCTGCCAACTTCCTCGCCATGATCCAGCTCGCTTCGATCAGGCTATGGCTTCGCGCTAATGAGTCTACGGCCTAGTCATCGCCGCGGCCGCCATGATCTCCTTCGTGAGACTATATGAGGAACCGACGCTTGCCCGCCGCTACGGCGACGAATACGAGGCCTACCGCCGTGCCGTACCAGGCTGGCTGCCCCGCCTGACACCTTGGCGCGGCTGAAGCAGGCTCCAAGGCAACGTCACCACGGCAGCGGGCCGTCCTCGTTCGAGAACGTGCCCGTCGGACCGTTCGCGTCGAGAAGCGCGAGGCGCACCGGCTCCCGCGCGGCCTGTTCGACGGTGCGCGAACCTTCGAAGTTGTTCAGCTCCGTCGCGGTGTAGCCCGGGCAGGCAGCGTTGACCTTGATGCCGGTCTCCTCGAGCTCGATGGCGAAGGCGAGCGTCATCGCGTTGACGGCCGTCTTCGACGGGTTGTAGACGGCGCCAAACGACGTGCGGTACGGAAAGGCCGGATCCGCGTTCAATGTCAGCGAGCCGGCGCCGCTCGAAACGTTGACGATACGCGCCGCCGGCGCCTCACGAAGGAGCCGCAGCATCGCTTGCGTGACGGCGACGATGCCAAACACGTTCGTCTCGAACACCGCGCGTACGTCGTCGAGAGAGGCAACACTCGGGCGGCCCGAGTTGATGATCTCCTCGAACGACGTGCCGGGCTTTCCCGCATGGGAGATGCCGGCATTGTTCACCAGCACGTCGAGGCGGCCGAGTTCGATGCGGATGCGCTCTGCCGCGGCGGCGATCGACGCCTGGTCGGTGACGTCCAGCTGCAGGGCGTGGGCATCCTCTCCGATGCTATTTGCGGCTGCCTCGGCATGCTCGAGCCTGCGCGATCCTACGAGCACGGTAAGGCCGTTCGCCGCGAGGTCCTTGGCGATCTGAAGACCGATGCCCTTGTTGGCCCCGGTGACCAGGGCGACGGGTTTGTCCTGCATGGTAATCTCCTTTTTTGCACCGATGTGTGGCCAACACCGGTTTGCCGTGCTAGATACAAGTCAAGCGGAACCACGTTCCACATATATCCGGAACAAGGTTCCGTTTGCAAGAGGTAATTTGATGGGCGAAAACACGCCGAACGGCAAAACGGATCAAGGCGATGGTCTGGAACCCCGCGACCGCTCGGATCGGCACGTGCGCGCCGACGCACGGCGCAACATCGACGCGTTGCTCCGGGCGGCCATGGCGGTGTTCGCGACCTCCGGCGTGGAGGCTCCGGTGCGAGAGATCGCGGAAAAGGCTGGCGTCGGCGTCGGCACCGTCTACCGCCATTTTCCACAGCGCTCGGACCTGATCGTGGCCGTCTTCCGCAACGAGGTTGACGCCTGTGCGGACGCCGCGCCGATCCTGGCCAGAAAGCATGAGCCCGGTGAAGCGCTGGCCCTGTGGATGCAGCGCTATGTGGATTTCATCACGGCAAAACGCGGCCTCGCGGCAGCCTTGTACTCAGGCAATCCGGCCTTCGACACTTTGCCTGCCTATTTCAACCAACGGCTCCGGCCCGCGCTCCAAACATTGCTGGAGGCAGCGGCCGCGGCCGGCGAGGTGCGCGCCGATATCGAGCCGGGCGACCTGTTGGGGGCGGCCGCCAGCCTTGCCATGCCGGCACATGGCGGCGGCCCCGCCCAGGCGCGGCGCATGGTTGCCCTGCTGGTCGACGGTTTGCGCTACGGCGCCAGCACGCTGGCGGATACGCGTTCCTAAAGCGCGTTGCGTTCGACCGACCTGATGCGACGCGCTTTAGGTTCTTGTTTGATGCATGTCGTTATCGCAAAACCGCTGCACGCTTTTGCGCGACATGCATTAGCAATCGCAGACCAAGTACGACATCAGACAAAAAGGCTGGTGCTGCCCCTTCTGGCTGCCGCTATCTTCTCCGTTATAGTGACGGGGAGAAGGACGCTTTCGCCGATCGCTCTTTGGAGTGTTGTAGGGTCGACATAAATGAGCTTTTCAGAATTTCAGCCACGCCATGTGCTCTGCATGCTGGGAAGGCAGGGTGGATATTCTGAGCTGTGTCGCTCAGTTCAGTCGGCAATCGACAATTTCGCCCCGGGGTTTGAAATTGATACGCACTTTTCGCAGGACGCGCCGGATGATCGCATGGTTGAGTCGTTCGATGTGTCTTGGGATCGGGTACATAAGGGGGGACGGACTAAAGAGGACCAAGCGGCCGTCCATGAGCACGGTTGCGTGATTTATGTACTTGGTCCCCATATGGATATCGAAAGTACCGTTGGGACGTCGGCAATCGCCCTTCGCTTAATCGTGCATGCGCTGAACAGTGATGCTATTGCCGCAAAAGGCGAGAGTGCTGGCATTGCGCACGGTGCGGCTCGATGGAAACAACTTGGCCGTGATGCGGAAAACGCCGAGGACGGCCCGAGTTTAGCCCGTACTTGCCGCCTTGCCTTCAGCAAGCGGCCGTTAAGTGACGGAAAGTTCCTCTGTAGCGTCGGTTTCCATCTCGTCGGTCTGCCAGAGGTCTTCGCGCCAAGGAGTCTTTCCGACGATGAGCTGGTGCTCAGCTCGATAATCGACCGTGTTGCCGATGAGATGTTTACCGAAGGCGTCGGGCTGAGTTTAGTCCGTAACAATGGGATACTGCTACCCATCGAAGCGTACGAAGAAGACGACTTCAAATTCAACCCGTATGGTGCCGTCTACTTGGGCGATCACGGCAAAAAGGATACCTTGTCGACAGAATCTAGAAACTAAAACGACCAGCTGCGCGCCTTGGCGATGATGAAATCGCGGAAGACATGCAGCTTCGCCTGGTTCTTCATCGCGTCGGGATAGGCGAAGTAGGTATCGAAGGACGGCACTTCGGTCTCGGGCAGCAACTGCACCAGTCCGGAATCCTTGCTGACCACGTAATCCGGCAGCATGGCGATGCCGGCGCCGCCCTGCACCGCCCGCTTGATCGACAATATGTCGTTGATCTGCAGCGTCGGCACCCTTTGCCCGCCTTCGAAATCGCCGACCGTCTCCAGCCAGTTCAGTTCCGACAGATGCGCCGGCACCGGCACGCCGAAGGTGACGATGCGATGGGTTTTCAGCTCGGCGATCGAATTCGGCTTGCCGTATTTGTTTACATAGGATGGCGCCGCGTAGAGATGAAAATGCACGGTGAACAGGCGACGCTGGATGAGGTCGGGCTGCTGCGGCTGGCGCAGCCGGATGGCGCAGTCGGCCTGGCGCATCGTGAGATCGAGCTCCTCATTGGCCAGGATGAGCTGCAGGCTGACCTCGGGATAGAGCTCGATGAACTCTTGCACGCGCTCGGTCAGCCAGCCGGCGCCGAGGCCGACCGTGGTCGTCACCCTGAGCACGCCGGAGGGCCGGTCCTTGGTTTCGGTCAGTCGCGACTTGATGGTTTCGAGCTTCATCAGCACGTCGTGCGCCGTGCGGAACAGCATCTCGCCCTGCTCGGTTAGCACCAGGCCGCGGGCGTGGCGATTGAACAACGGCACGCCGACGTCATGCTCGAGCGCGCTGACCTGCCGCGAGATCGCCGATTGCGACAAATGCAGTGTTTCCGCGGCATGGGTGAACGACCCCGCTTCCGCCGCGGCGTGAAACACGCGTAGCTTGTCCCAATCCAACGCCATGATTTCCCCTCGTCCTGTTTTCTGGCGTCCGCCTGTTTTCGGCGTCTGAATGAAAAATCAGGCTTTTGCGCGGCTTTTCTCAGCCGCTTATCGAACAATCACTCCGCCGCTTCGCGGTGAACCTCGATCCCCGCCAGATATTTTTCCGCCTCGAGCGCGGCCATGCAGCCGAGCCCGGCCGCCGTCACCGCCTGGCGGTAGATGTCGTCGGTCACGTCGCCGGCGGCGAACACGCCCGGCATGTCGGTGCGGGTCGAATCCGGCGCCGTCCACAGATAGCCGTTCGGCTTCTGCTTCAGCTTGCCGGCAAACAGCTCGACCGCCGGCGCGTGGCCGATCGCCACGAACACGCCGTCGACCACCAGATGCATCTCCTGCCCGGTCACCACGTTGCGCAGCTTCAGCCCTTCGACCGACGGCGGCAGCGGCGCCTTGCCGGGCCTGCCGGTGATCTCGTCGACCACCGTGTCCCAGATGATGCGGACATTGTCTTTCCGCAGCAGCCGCTCGCGCAGGATGCGCTCGGCGCGGAAATCGCTGCGCCTGTGGATGACGGTGACGCTCTTGGCCAGGTTGGAGAGATAGAGCGCTTCCTCCACCGCCGAATTGCCGCCGCCGATCACCGCGACGTCCTTGCCGCGGTAGAAGAAGCCGTCGCAGGTGGCGCAGGCCGAGACGCCAAATCCCATAAAGGTGTGTTCGCTCGGGATGCCCAGCCATTTGGCCTGGGCGCCGGTGGCGATGATCAGCGCGTCGGCGGTATAGATCGTGCCGGAATCGCCCTTGGCGCGGAACGGCCGCACGTTGAGGTCGACCTCGGTGATGATGTCGTTGACGATGTCGGTGCCGACATGCTCGGCCTGCCTGAGCATCTCGCTCATCAGCCATGGACCCTGGATCGGTTCGGCGAAGCCCGGATAGTTTTCGACATCGGTGGTGATCATCAGTTGCCCGCCCTGCTGCAGGCCGGCGACCAGCATCGGCTTGAGCATGGCGCGAGCGGCATAGATCGCCGCCGTATAGCCGGCGGGGCCGGAGCCGATGATGAGAACAGGCGCATGCTTGGTGATCATGAAAAACCTCTGCGGGGAGCAGCCATGGATTGTGGCATGAACTCTCGTCGATTGTTGCGCGTAATGTAAGTGTTGCCTGCGACGCCAGCAAGGCAAGTTGCCGTTCGTCCCCGGAAAGCTTCGGCGCCGGCGACGGCGACAAGCAACCCGCAGCAAGATGATGCGAAAATCCTCGATCCAGCGGATGGAATAGACAGCAAAGTCGTTTAATTACAAAGTCGCGAAAGATTCTTTCGCGTCACCACGGAAGCCACCATGCCGATCAAGGCCGATCTCGATGCCATCGACTGGAAGATCCTGCGCGAGCTTCAGCAGGACGGACGCATGACCAATGTCGAACTGTCGAGCCGCGTCGGCATTTCGGCGCCGCCGTGCCTGCGCCGCGTCAGGCGGCTGGAAGAGGCCGGCATCATCCGCGGCTACCGCGCTTTGCTCAACGCTCCGGCGCTCGGCCTCGACGTCGTCGCCTTCTGTCTGATCGGCCTGCATCACCAGGCCGACGCCGAACTCAAGACCTTCGCCGAGCGCACCCGCGGCTGGCCGATCGTGCGCGACGCCTGGATGGTGTCGGGCGAGTCCGATTTCCTGCTGCATTGTGTGGCGAGCGATCTCGGCACCTTCCAGACCTTCGTCATCGAGGAACTGGCCTCGGCCCCCAATGTCGATACGGTGCGAACCGCGCTGACCATCCGCCGAGTCAAGGACGAAGGGCTGGTGGCGTTTTCGGCCTGAGAGACCAGCAAAGCGGCTGCGAAACAAAAACCCGAAACAAAAAACCCGCCTCGGCGGGCGGGATCGTCGGTGGAAATCATCACCATACCCAAATTATTAGCATAGCTGCCGGCACAAAGCAAGAACAAAATTGCGCCTTCAGCGTTAGAATGCGGCTTCATGCCAGCTTGGGTTCCTCGCCCCACGAAAGTGGGGAGAGGTATCTCGGCGAAGCCGAGACGGAGAGGGGAACCGCGCTCTACGAAGCCCCCTCTCCGGCCGCCTCGCGGAGGGCGAGGAACCCAGGTCCTGAGAGTTCGAGGATCACCCTGCGTCGCAGAGGCGTGTTTCGACCATTTCGCACAAATGGTGGTAGAGGCACAAATGCCCCTGCTGGATGATCGGCGTCGAGGTCGAGGGTACGTTGAGCAGGATGTCGGAGAGCGGCTTCAGCTTGCCGCCGGTGTCGCCGGTCAGGCTGACCACCGTCATGCCCATCATGCGCGCCTGTTGGGCGGCGGCGAGGATGCTTGGCGAATTGCCGCTGGTCGAGATGGCGAGCAGCACGGCGCCCGCCGAACCATGCGCCTCGACCTGGCGCGCAAACACCGTGCCGAAGCCATAATCATTGCCCCAGGCGGTCAGCACCGCCGCGTTGGCCGGCAGCGCGATGACGTTGTAGGCCTTGCGCTCCCTGAGGAAGCGGCCGACCAGCTCGCCGGCGATGTGGATGGCGTCGCTGGCCGAACCGCCATTGCCGGCTATCAGCAGCGCCTTGCCCTGCGAAAGCGCGGCGACGACGGCGCTCACGGCCCGCTCCATCTCGCTGGTCAGGTCGCGCTCGACCATCGCCGAAATCGCGGCCGCCGAGCGGGCCAGGTAATCGTTCAGTTCGGACATGAAACCCTCAGTTCCCGGCGCGCAATCTGCCGATAGTGCCGGTCGTGCTCTTGCCGGCGACGAGGTCGACCAGCACGACGCGCCCGCCGGCCTTCTGCACGACATCGGCGCCAACCACCTGATCGACCGTATAGTCGGCGCCCTTGACCAGTATGTCGGGGCTCAGCGCCTCGATCAGCGAAAGCGGCGTATCCTCCTCGAAGATGACGACGGCGTCGACCGAGGCAAGTGCTGCCAGCACGCAGGCCCGGTCATGCTGGTCGTTGACCGGGCGCCCCGGCCCTTTCAGCCGGCGCACCGAGGCATCGCTGTTGAGGCCGAGCACCAGCCGGTCGCACTGGCTGCGCGCCGCATGCAACAGGCTGACATGGCCGGCATGCAGGATATCGAAACAGCCATTGGTGAAGCCGACGCTCAAGCCCTCGTCTTTCCAGCCCGCCACCAGCCGCGCAGCGGCGGCGGCATCGAGGATCGCATCCAGGTGGGCGACCGGACCATGCGAGCGAAACAGCGCACCGGTGAGTTCCTCGATCGTCAGCCGCGCCGTGCCGCGCTTGCCGACGACAACACCGCCGGCGGCGTTGGCGATCGATCCGGCCATGACACGATCAGCCCCTGCTGCAAGAGCCAGCGCGAAGGTCGCGATTACCGTGTCGCCGGCGCCCGAAACGTCGAACACTTCGCGCGCCTGCGTGGCGATATGGCGGGCGTCGTCCGCACCGATGACGCTCATGCCCTTTTCGCTGCGCGTCGCGACGACGAAATCGAAACCGTGCGCCGAAATCAGCTGGCGTGCCGCCGCCTCGATTTCGTCATCGGCAAACACTGCGCGGCCGACCGCCTCGCCGAGTTCCTTGCGGTTGGGCGTGATTGCCGTCGCGCCGGCATAACGCGCATAGTCGCGGCCCTTCGGGTCGACCAGCACCGGCTTGCCCGCTTGCCGACAGATCGAGATCAGCTCGCCGGCGACGCCGTCGAGCAGCACGCCCTTGCCATAGTCGGACAGGATGACGATGTCGGCGCGTGCCAGCGCTTCGCGAAAATGCCCGACCAATGTCGCGCGCTCGGCATCGCCCAGCGGCTTGATTTCCTCTTCGTCGAAACGCAGCACCTGCTGGTTGAGCGCGCTGAAGCGGCTTTTGGACGACGTCATGCGATCGGCATCCTGCGCCAGCCCGCCGGTGTCGACGCCAAATTCGCCGAGCATGCGCACGAGGTTCTTGCCGGCCTCGTCAGCGCCGATCACCGAGACCGGTATGACGGCAGCGCCGAGCGAAACGATGTTGGCGACGACATTGCCGGCGCCGCCCATCGCCAGCGTTTCGCCGCGCCCGTGCAGCACGGGGATCGGCGCTTCCGGCGAAATGCGCTCGATCACGCCGTTGACGAAACGGTCGAGGATGAAATCGCCGACCACCAGCACGGTGGCGCCGCCGAAGCGCGAAATGGCGCGGTGAAGAGGTTCGGGAGAGGGCAGCTTGATCATGTCAACGCGTGGGAGAGCCGATTTTCAGTGACGGGGGATTCGATGGGCAGGGCCGGCCGTTCATGGCGATGCCGATATACCGCAATTTCAGCCGACGCAACGGCAGGCCTTCGACCGATCGCCGCGGCGAGACAGTGCGTCAGCTTTTCTGCAACGCGACATGCACGCCCAGTCCGACAAGCACCGCGCCGCCGGCGCGCCGCATCAGGCGCTGCGCCCGGCTCGAGCGCCGCAGCCTGGCGATCACCGCGCCGGCCAGTATCACGCAAACAATGTCGGCCGACGAGAACATCAAATTGACGATTGTTCCAAGCACAACGAACTGCACCCAGACCGGAAACGCTGCCGAGGCATCGATGAATTGCGGCAGGAACGCCATGAAGAAAATCGCCGTTTTTGGGTTGAGCACCTCGACGGCAATGCTCTCGAAAAAGGCGCGGCGGGCGGATTTCGGCTGAATTCCCGGCAAGACAACGTCGCCTTGCGCCTTGGCGCGAAACAGCGAAACACCGAGCCAGATCAGATACAGCGCGCCGACCAGCTTGACCGCCATGTAAAGCACCGGCACGGCATGGAAAAGCACCGACAGGCCGACGGCGGCGGCGAAGACATGAACGTAGCCGCCGAGATGGATGCCGAGCGCCGCCATCAGGCCGGACCAGCGGCCGCGCGCCATGGTTTGCGCGGCGGCATAGAGCATGGCGGGGCCGGGGATATAGGCGAAGATCGCCGTGGTGGCGAAAAAGGCGACAAGCAGTTCGGTTGACGGCATTCTTTGTCCCTGACGATCTCACCGGGTAGCGAATCGACTGAAGCGGCAACTTTGCGGCCTCACTGTGGCGCAGGGCAATCGCCCCCTTGCCCTTCTTGCAGGCGTCGGCGCCGCCCCTCATCCGCCTGCCGGCACCTTCTCCCCGTGTAGTGACGGGGAGAAGGGGGGCTTGCCCGCGATCTCAGCGCTCGTCTGTAATGTTGGCGATCGGCGAAACCGTCGACGAGAGCGCCCCTCTCCCCGTCACTATACGGGGAGAGGATGCCGGCAGGCAGGTGAGGGGCGGCGCCGACTAGATAATCGATGTCTCCGCCAGAAGTTGGAACTGCATCCACCCGAAGCAATTGCTCTCTGCTGCTTTATCGACAGCCCTATCGACCTCCCCTATAAGGGCCGGAATCGACAAGCGAGACCAGAGGCTTTCATGATCATCGTCACGGGCGGCGCCGGCATGATCGGTTCCAACATCGTCGCCGCGCTCAACGCCGACGGTTTCAGCGACATCCTCGTCGTCGACGACCTCACCGACGGCCACAAGATCGCCAACCTCGCCGATCTCGAGATCGCCGATTATCTCGACAAGGACGATTTTCTGGCGCGGATGGAGGCCGGTGACCTCGGCCGCATCGAGGCGGTCTTCCACCAGGGCGCCTGCTCGACCACCACCGAATGGAACGGCAAGTTCATGATGGAGGTCAACTACGCCTATTCGAAGCGCCTGCTGCACGCCTGCCTGGCCCTGCGCGTGCCGTTCCTCTATGCCTCCTCCGCTTCGGTCTATGGCAGCGGCGCCGAGTTCCGCGAGGAGCCGCAATGCGAACGGCCGCTGAACGTCTATGCCTATTCGAAAAAACTGTTCGACGACTATGTCCGCCGCACCGTTTTCGATACCGATCACTCGCCGGTCGCGGGCCTGCGTTATTTCAACGTCTATGGACCGCGCGAGGCGCATAAGGGCGCCATGGCCTCTGTCGCCTTCCATCTGTTCAACCAGGTCGAGCAAGGCCAGAACCCGAAACTGTTCGGCGCCTATGGTGGTTTCGGGCCCGGCGAGCAGAGCCGCGACTTCATCCATGTCGGCGATGTCGCCGACGTCAATCTGTGGCTGTGGAAACGCGGCTCGAGCGGCATCTTCAACTGCGGCACCGGCAAGGCCCAGCCGTTCCGCGCCATTGCCGAAACGGTGATCGATACGCTCGGCCAAGGCCAGATCGAATTCATCGAGTTTCCCGACCACCTCAAGGGCAACTACCAGAGCTTTACGCAAGCTGATATGTCCCGCTTGCGCGCAGCCGGTTACAATGGCCAGTTCCGCACAGTGGAAACCGGCGTTAGAGACTATGTCGAATGGCTGAAAGCCCAACGATCCTCGTGATCGGCCCACGCTGGGTGGGCGACATGGTGATGGCGCAGTGCCTGTTCCAGGCGCTGAGGGAGCTTCATCCGGATGCCGCCATCGACGTGCTGGCGCCGGCCTGGGCAGCACCGCTGGTCAAGCGCATGCCCGAAATCCGCCAGCAGATCGACCTGCCGCTGCAATCCGGCGCGTTCGAATTCCGCATCCGAAGGCGCTTCGGCCGCCTGCTGCGCGGCCGCTACGACACGGCCTTTGTCCTGCCGGGAAGCTGGAAGTCGGCGCTGATCCCGTTCTTTGCCGGCATTCCGCGCCGTGTCGGCCATCTCAAGGAAATGCGTTACGGGCTGCTGACCGACATCGTGCCGTTGCCCGATCGCCTGAAACGGCGCACCGCGCAGGCCTATTTCAGCCTTGCCCGTGGTGGCGCCTTCCAGGCGCCGAAGCTCGCCGTCGATCAAGCCAGCCAGGCGGCACTGCTCAGCCGTTTCGGGCTGACGGCGGCGAAATTCGTGGCAGTCATGCCCGGCGCAGAATTCGGCCCGGCCAAGCGCTGGCCGAGCGAACACTATGCCGGCCTTGCCCGCGAGATGATGGCGAAAGGGTTTGGCGTCGCGCTGTTCGGGTCGAAGAACGACGCTGAGGTGACGGCGGAAATCGCCGCGCTGGCTCCGGGCGCCGTCGATCTTGCCGGCCAGACGCGGCTCGAGGATGCCATCGACCTGATCGCGGCGGCGAGGCTCGCCGTCTCCAACGACAGCGGGCTGATGCATGTCGCCGCCGCCGTCGGCACGCCGGTCGTCGCCGTCTACGGCTCGACCTCGCCGCAGAACACGCCGCCGCTCGCCGAGCGCCGCGAACTGGTCTGGCTCGGCCTGTCCTGTTCGCCCTGCCACAAAAAAATCTGCCCGCTCGGTCATCTCAACTGCCTGAAGACGCTGGAGGTCGAACGCGTCGTGGCGGCGGCGGAGCGGCTGCTGGAAATGCCGGCCGCCGCATGAAAGTGCTGATCGTCAAGACATCGTCCATGGGCGACGTCATCCACACCTTCCCGGCGATCGAGGACGCGCGCCGCGCTCGGCCGGATATCTCCTTCGACTGGTGTGTCGAAGAGGCATTTGCCGGCATCGTGGCGCTGCATCCAGCCATCCAAACCATCCACAGCGTGGCGATCCGGCGCTGGCGCAGGAAGCTGCTCGAGCCCGGCACATGGCGGGAAGTGGTCGGCTTGCGCCGGGCCTTGCGCGATTGCCGCTACGACCTCGTCCTCGATGCACAAGGCTTGCTGAAATCGGCGCTGGTGGCGCGGCTGACGGCAGCACCGATCGCCGGGTTCGATCGGTCGAGCGCCCGCGAGCCTTCGGCAAGCCTGTTTTATGGCCATCGCTTCGCCGTGCCGCGCGGCCTGCACGCCATCGAGCGCACGAGACGCCTGTTCGGGCTGGCGCTCGGCTACGAGCCGGATTTTTCCCGGCTTGAATCGGGCATCGTGCCGCCGGCCGGAAGATCGATTCTTGTCGGTGAAAAGACCGCCTTCCTGCTGCATGGCACCAGCCGCGAGGACAAGAAATGGCCGGTCGATGACTGGATCGAAACCGCCCGCCTGCTGGTGGACAAGGGGATGACGCCGGTCACCACCTGGTCGAACGACCGGGAACAGGCGGTTGCCGAGGCGATCGCCGGTGCCGTTTCGCAGACCGTGGTGGTTCCCAGGTCGTCGCTAGCCGAGATCGCCGCCGTCATCGGCGGCTCGACGCTGGTCATCGGCGCCGACACCGGCCTGACCCATCTCGCCAGCGCTTTCGGCCTGCCGACGGTGGCGATATTCCTCGCTACCGAGCCCGGCCTGACCGGCCCGCGCGGACCATTCTCATCGACGCTGCTGGCCAGGCCCGGTGACAGCGTCACCCCGCCGGAGGTGATGGCGGAAGCCGAGAGGCTTGTGGAGCGCCAGACGCTTGATCAGGCCGGTGGCCGCTGATTTGCTCAATCAATTCAATCGGAAGGTCAGCGCTGCCCCCTTCCCTTCTCCCCTTGTGGGAGAAGGTGGATCGGCGCGAAGCGCCGAGACGGATGAGGGGTGTTGGACGGAGTGCGGAGGGAGCCAAGCTGGAACACCCCTCATCCGACCTCGCTTCGCGAGGCCACCTTCTCCCACAGGGGGAGAAGGCAGAGCAGCGCCAATCCCTAGATGAACTGCACCTGGACGATCTCGTAGCCCCTGGCGCCGCCCGGTGCGTTGACCTCGATGGCGTCGCCGACTTCCTTGCCGATCAGGGCGCGCGCGATCGGCGAGGAGATCGAGATGCGGCCGGATTTCACGTCCGCTTCCTGGTCGCCGACGATCTGGTAGGTCTTTTTCTCCTCGGTATCCTCGTCGACCAGCACCACGGTGGCGCCGAACTTGACCTTGTCGCCGCTGAGCTTGGTGACGTCGATCACCTCGGCCCGCGCGATCAGGTCCTCGAGTTCGTTGACCCGGCCCTCATTGAGGCTCTGTGCCTCTTTTGCCGCGTGATATTCGGCATTTTCGGAGAGGTCGCCATGCGAGCGCGCTTCGGAAATCGCCTCGATGATACGCGGCCGCTCCTGTTGCTGGCGCCAGCGCAGTTCTTCCTTCAATGACGCGAACCCCTCGCCTGTCATCGGGACCTTGTTCATAATGCCTGACCTTTCCTGCCGCCGCCCCCGCAATCGGGAGCGACCTTGTCGATGGTACAAAAAGAAAACGGTCCGGCAGCCTCGCTAACGGAACCGTCTCACCACAATCTTGCAAGATATAGCAATCTTCGCGGGTTTTTCACGTCCAAAAAGTCGGATTTTGAAAAATCATCCACCGATTGCGCGGCTGACCCCACGTCAAGCGGGGGTTTCCAAGATCGTATCGTGTACCGTGATGCCAAATCTCGGTTGTGGCCAACATGTGCAGCACAGCAAAAAACCGGCTGCGATCGCTCACAGCCGGTTATGAGGAGCGTTCCGGAGGATCAGCTCCTCATAAAATGATCGATCTGCTCCGACAGCATGCCGTATTCGCGAGACCCCTTGCCCGTGCGCTTCTCGATCTCGCGGAGCTGTTCCTGGGCGCCGGCAAGATCGCCGATCTGCAGGTGCGCCTCGCCGAGATATTCGCGCACCAGCGTGTAATTCGGGTCGATGCGCAGCGCTTCCTCGTAATAGCCGAGGCCGACGGTGACGCGGCCGGAATGGCGGTGCGAATAGCCGAGATAATTGAGGATGCGCGGGTCCTGCTTGTTGGCGGCGAGGCTGAGCACGGCGATCGCCTCGTCGTAGCGTCCATCCATCGCCAGCGCGCGACCGGCATCGTAGATGCTGTCGTCGTCCAGCATGCCTTGCTTCGGGGAGACGCATTTCTTCTGTTTCTTGTCCCACGCCTCCCCCTTCTTGCACTGGGACTGGCCGCCGCCATTGCCGCCGCCACCGCCACCTCCCCCGCCTTCACCAGCCGAAAACGCCGGAGCCGCAATCAGCGGCAGGGCGGCGATGGCCATGGCATAAATCAGCAATCGTCTGCGCATCGAATTCTCCTTTGAACCTGACAATGCAACACTAACGCCGGGCCAACGCCGTTTCGTCCCGGAAAACGTCATCCTATCTCAAAACCGCGATCTCTCCCAGCAAGGCCATCTTATCCCGGGAAGAGAGGGCATCGGAAATCATGCTTCACGATCAACGCCGCCGCGCAAGATAATGTGACGAGCGCTGCAAATCCGCTATCATCGGGCCGACCGAGCACGAAGCAGGGAGACGGCCGGTGCAGCAACGCGTTGAACGAGACTGGGAGCTTTCGATCGGTCCCGACACCGTGCGCCTGTTCATCCTGAAGGCGAAGGCGCTCAGCGCCGCCGTCAACGAAGACTATGCCGATGGCGCCGAGCACGAGGTAGAGCTCGACGGCAACGCGCACGACAACCACCATCATGACGGCCTTGCCGAGGAAAGCTCCGAAGATCTCACCGAAGAAGAACTGCGCGAGCTGATCGATGATCTCAATGTCGACGAAGCGGCTGAACTGATTGCGTTGGCCTGGGTCGGCCGCGGCGACTATGACGCGACGGAATGGACGGACGCGCTGTCCGCCGCCCGCGAGCGCGCCAACAAGCGCACGGCAAAATATCTGCTCGGCATGCCGCTGCTGGCGGACTGGCTCGAGGAAGGCCTGGAAGCGATCGGCGCGTGACGGCGCGGTTACCGATTGTGATCGGCGGCCCCCTCGCTCAAGGCAACTTCCCTGCATTCTGGCCGTTGCGATGTAATGGCGGCGTTTGGCTTTTTCAGATTGGGCAGATTGCTGCTGGCCGTTGCGGCTACGCCGCTGGCGGGACCCGTTTTAGCCAAGGCACCCGACCTACCGCAAACTGCACCGGTTCCGCAGCTCAACCAGCAAGTCACTCCGCCCCCACCAACCGAGATCCCGGTCCCCGAACCGCGCCCGGAGGATGCTCCGGAGCCGCCGGCGATTGCACCGCAGCCGCCCGAAAAGCCGGCACGGGCTGAGCCGCCGGCAAGCCCACCAGGCGCGCCACCAATCCCGGCCGAGGCAGACGAGAAGGCGGAGCAAAAAATCCTTCCTGATCCTCGATCGGCCGCCATTGCCGGGAAAGAAATGCCGGCCGAGGAATTGGCCTGCCGCAGGCGGCTGAAATCAATGGGCGTCGATTTCGAGGAGCGCAAGCCCGAGCATGATACGGCGGTCGGTTGCTCGATCCCCTACCCGATCGTGCTGAGGACGCTCGGCAAATCCATCGCCATCGGCCCGGAGCCCGAGCTGAATTGCCAGATGGCGGAAGCGGCCGCACGCTTTGCTGCTTCGGTCATCCAGCCTGCCGCAAAGGCCGAGTTCGGCGCGGATATTAAATCGATCGGCCAGGCCTCCGCCTTTGTCTGCCGGTCGCGCAATGGCGGCGGCAAATTGTCGGAGCACGCCTTCGGCAACGCGCTCGATATCGCCAGCTTCAAGCTTTCGGACGGGAAGGAGATCGATGTCGGCCCCGCGCCGCCGGAAAAGGACGCGAAATTCCTGGATACAGTGCGCAAGGCGGCCTGCGGGCCGTTCAAGACCGTGCTTGGCCCCGGCAGCGATGCCGATCATTCGCTGCATCTCCACTTCGATCTCGAACCGCGCCGCAATGGCGGCACGTTTTGCCAATGACCTTGCCTATGGGGGCGCCGCAATTTGGCCGCAGGCGTGAACGGCGCCGCTGATTTTTCCTTTACTCTTCAGGTTTAGAGTCTGTGCCATCTAGGGACAGGAACCCTTCCGATGGCCGGGCTATTTCGCGCTGCGCTTGCCGCTGTGCGGCACACAGAATGCGCGCGCATAGCCGGCAGGCTTGCCGCCCTGCTTGCCATTGCGGGGGTCTCCGCCTGCAATACCGGCAGCGTGCTGTCGCTGCAGCCGGCCGTCGATGTCGGCAGCCAGACCGCTGCCGTCCCGCCCAATTCCGACCCGCAATATTCCGGCGCGCAAGATTCCGGGCCGCAATATTCGGGTATGCAGCGCCTCGTCCCGTCCAATCCCTTTATGACGGCCGCCTATCCGCGCCTGGACAACCCGATGTCGCCGGCCGAACAGATGCCGGCCACAGAGATCGATTGCCGAAAGGAGCTGAAACGCCTCGGCGTCGTCTACACCGACGTTGCACCGATCCATGAAGGCCAGTGCGGCATCGACTATCCGGTCAAGGTCTCGGCCATCGGCAGTGTCGAGATGAAGCCGGCCGCGACGCTGACCTGCGACATGGCCGCCACCTTTGCCGGCTGGACCAGGAACGAACTCGTGCCGTCGGCCCGCTGGCGCTATTTCTCAGGCGTCAAGACCATCCACCAGGGCTCGAGCTATTCCTGCCGCAGGATTGCCGGCGAAGGTGTTTTGTCGGAACACGGCAAGGGCAATGCGCTCGACGTGATGAGCATCGAGCTTAACAATGGCGACGACATCGACGTCCGCAAGCCCGGCCTGTTCGCCTTCCGCACGCGCGGCTTCCTCAACAATGTCCGCGCCGATGGCTGCCAGTATTTCACCACCGTGCTCGGCCCCGGCTACAACTACGACCACCGCAACCATTTCCATTTCGACATCAAGAACCGCAAGAACGGCTATCGCGCCTGCCGCTGATTGCAGCCCCTGCCCAAGACTTGCTGCGCCGGTTAAGATGGTGCGCAGACGCTTGGGTGGTGCCTCTTGAGCCAACGAAGCCTTCGACGACGTGCAACGACCTGGCTGGTGGCATGCTGTGCCGCTTATCTTTCGCTCGCCTATTTCGCCGCGCCTGAGTTCTGGACGTTACGGGACCGCAATTTTCGCAATCAGCAATTCGAGATGGTGACGCACACGCCGCAAGGCATTCCGGGCGATCCGATCAATGTCGGCCTGGTCGGCATGAAGAAGGAGCTTGTCCATGCTTTTGCCGTCGCCGGCTGGGATACGGCAGACGCGATCACGCTGAAGACGGCGATCGAGATCGGCGAAAGCGTGCTGTTTAACCGCCCCTATCCCGACGCGCCGGTCAGCCGGCTGCTGTTCGAAGGCCGCGCCCAGGACCTAGCCTTCGAAAAGCCGGTCGGCGACAGCGCCGATCGGCGCCACCACGTCCGCTTCTGGCAGACCGATGCGACCGGAGACGACGGCCGGCCGCTTTGGCTTGGCTCTGCAAGCTTTGACCGCGGCGTCGGCCTCAGCCATGACACCGGCGCGATCACCCATCATATCGGCCCCGACATCGACGCCGAGCGCGACGGGCTGATGCGCGACCTCTCCGCCGCCGGCATGCTGATCTCGACCAGCGAGATACCAGGCGTCGGCGCCACGAAGACCGGGCGCAACGGCGAAGGCGATCCCTATTTCACCGACGGCAAGGCCATCATCGGGGTCCTGCTGCAACTGCCGTAGGCGCGCAATCGGCCTTCCCGTCTGACAGCCATTTCGTCCCGACGGGTTCAGGGCACGGTGATCACGATCTTGCCGAACGGTCCTGTCTCCAGACGCTCAAATGCCTGCGGCACCTCGTCGAAGCCAAACACCTTGTCGATCACCGGCTTGATGGCAAGCGTCTCGATCGCCTGGTTCATTCGCTCGAAAGCGCGGCGGTGGCCGATCGATATGCCTTGTACGACGATCCGGTTGCGCAGGAACGGAATGATCGGGAAACTGAGCTCCATGCTGCCGAGAAGGCCGATGAGCGACAGCCGGCCGTCGGCGCCCAGCGCATTGAGCGAACGCCGCGCATTGTCGCCGCCGACCATTTCCAGCACATGGCTGACGCCGGCCCCGTTTGTCAGCTCGCGCGCGGCCTCGTCCCACGCCGTCGGGCTGCGATAGTTTATCCCTTGCCAGGCGCCGAGCGCCTTCGCCCGTTCGAGCTTCTCGTCGCTGCTCGAGGTGACGATGGCGCGCAGGCCGAAGGCGGCGGCGAACTGCAGCGCAAACAGCGACACACCGCCGGTGCCCTGGATGAGAACGGTTTCGCCCGGGATCGGCTTGGCCGCCTCGACCAGCGCGAACCACGCCGTCAGCGCCGCAATCGGCAGCGTCGATGCCTCGACGTCGCTGAGCGACGGCGGCGCCGCCACGGCGGCATCCTCATGAAAAAGCACATGCTCGGACAGCATGCCGGGCAGTGACGAACCAAGCGTATGCTTGTGCAGCACCGGCGGGGCGTCGCCGTCCGGCCAGTCGGCGATCACCTGGCCGAGCACGCGCTGCCCGATGCCGAAGCGGCTGACTTCGCTGCCGGTGGCGACTACTTCGCCTACCGCGTCCGATGTCGGCACGAACGGAAAGCTGAGGTCCGGTATCAACACGCCATCGACGATCATCCTGTCCTTGTAATTCAGCGATACCGCTGTGACGCGTACCAGAAGATCATGCGGCCCGGGTTGGGGCAGCTTTCCACCAGCCGGCTTCAACCTGGACAGGCCGAAACCGTTCATCTGCCAGGATCTGTTTTCGGTGCTCATTTGGTTCGCGCTCCGTGGTTGATGATTGCGCGAGACATTTACGCCGTTTCACTATGGAGAAAAGTGCTTCCATGTGGCATGTTCTGCAACAGATTAAGGAGCAAAACTCTACAATAGGAGCGCTTCATTGGAATCGGCCAATTTGCAAGGCATCGTCGCATTCGTTCACGCGGTGGAGGCCGGCAGCTTCACCGGCGCTGGCGCACGGCTGCATGTCACCAAATCGGCGGTCGGCAAGTCGATCGCGCAGCTGGAACAGCGATTGGGCGTCCGCCTGCTCAACCGCACCACCCGCAGCCTCAGCCCGACCAGCGAGGGCCTGAGCTATTACGAAGCCTGCGTCAGGGCACTGGCCGAGATCGAAGCCGCGCAGTCACTGCTGGCTTCGCGCAAGCAGGTGCCTTCCGGGCGGCTGCGCGTCGACCTGCCTTTGGCCTTCGGCCGGCGGTGCGTCGCCCCGGTTCTGTTCGACATTTCCAAAAAATTCCCGGACCTGACGATGGAAATCTCGTTCAACGACCGGCGCGTCGACCTGATCGAGGAAGGCATCGACCTGGCGGTGCGCATGGGCGACCTCGACGACAGCTTGTCGATCGCCGCGCGCCGCATCTATGCCCAACGTTCGGCCATCTGCGCCGCCCCCGCCTATCTCGACGCCCATGGCAGGCCGCAATCGATGGAGGACCTGGCCAGGCACAGCCTCATCGGCTACGGCCGCGACGGCACGGTCCATCCCTGGACCGTCAGGCATGTCGACGGCCGTCTCGAAAAATTCGTGCCCAAGGCGCGGCTGGTGCTCGGCCACGGCGAACCGATGCTCGATGCGGTACTGGCCGGCTGCGGCATCGTCTACCTGCCGACATGGCTGACGGCCGACAGCATCAGGCGCGGCGAGCTCGAAATGGTTCTGTCGGACTGTCTTGTCGAAAACACCTTGGTGCATGCCATCTGGCCGGTAACACGCAATCTCGCGCCAAAGGTGCGCGTCGTCGTCGACGCCCTGATCGAGCATTTTTCCGCGCCGCCCTGGGATGCGGCATGGGTGCCGCCTGATTGCCCGGCTCGCTAAATTTAAAAAGCGCGACCGTCCTATTTTCGAAAACCGCGCGGCAATGCTATGGACCCGGCATGCTTTATGCTGAAATTGCCATCGTGGTCGTCCTCATCTGCGTGAACGGCCTTCTGTCGATGTCCGAACTCGCCATCGTCTCGTCGCGGCCGGCGCGCCTCAAGACGATGATCGACCGCAACGTCAAGGGCGCCGGCCGGGCCCTGGCGCTCGGCGCCAATCCGGGAAAATTCCTGTCCTCGGTGCAGATCGGCATCACTTTGGTCGGCGTCTTGTCCGGTGCCTTTTCCGGCGCCACGCTCGGCGAGCGGCTGGCCACCTCCCTGGCGTCGGCCGGCATCCGCGAAAGCCTCGCCGATCCGCTCGGCGTCGGCATCGTCGTCGCCCTCATCACCTATGGCTCGCTGATCATCGGCGAACTGGTGCCCAAGCAGATCGCATTGCGCGACCCCGAACGGGTAGCCGTCAGGGTCGCGCCGGCAATGACCATCCTCGCCAGCGTCTCGGCGCCGCTGGTCTTCCTGCTCGATTTTTCCGGCCGCGCCCTCCTGTGGCTGCTTGGCCAGCGCGGTCAGAGCGAGGATAAGGTCACCGACGAGGAGATCAAGATGCTGGTCGCCGAAGCCGAGCACCACGGCACCATCGAATCCGACGAACGGCGGATGATCGCCGGCGTCATGCGGCTCGGCGACCGTGCCGTGCGCGCGGTGATGACGCCGCGCACCGAGGTCGACTGGATCAATCTGCAAGCCGATGAGGCGGCCATCAGGAAGCTGCTGATGGACACCCAGCATTCGCGCCTGCCGGCCGGCGACGGCGGCGTCGACGCCATGATCGGCGTCGTCCAGACCCGCGACGTGCTGGCCGCAATGCTCGGCGGCCGCGCTCTCGACCCGCGCCGGCACGTGCGCGCCGCGCCAATCGTGCATGACCAGGCCGACGCGCTGGACGTGCTTGCGACGCTGAAGGAATCGGACGTGCCGATGGCGCTGGTGCATGACGAATACGGCCATTTCGAAGGCATCGTCACCCCGGCCGACATTCTGGAAGCGATCACCGGCGTCTTCCGTTCCGACCTCGATGCCGGCGACGAGGAAAACGCGGTCAAGCGCGAGGACGGCTCATGGCTGCTCGCCGGCTATATGCAGGCCGACGAGATGGCAGAGGTCCTCGGCATCGACCTACCTGAGAGCCGCGATTACGAAACCGTCGCCGGCTATGTGCTGTCGCATTTGCACCATCTGCCGGCGACCGGCGAATGTGTCGACGCGCAAGGCTGGCGCTTCGAGGTCGTCGACCTCGACGGCCGCCGCATCGACAAGCTCATCGCCACCCGCCTGCCCGGCCGCCACCGCGAGGTGGTGCGGTAACGATCGACGCGATTTATGGGCTATATGCTCGCGGCGACACCGCTCGCACAGTCAAAGTTGATTGGGAATACCGCCTATGGTCGACCACCTTTTCGCCGACCCATATCTCGCTGCCGTCTACGATGCCTGGCACCCGAGATCTGCGCGCGACGACTATGATTTCTACCTGCCCCGCATTCTAACAGCAGACGCGGTGCTTGACGTCGGATGTGGAGCGGGCACCCTCCTTCACGAGGCACGCCTGGCCGGACATTCAGGGCGGCTCTGCGGCATCGACCCAGCACCCGGCGTGTTGGATCGCGCACGAACGCGCGCGGATATCGAATGGGTTCTCGGCGATCTCCAATCGGCCGGCTGGACAGCCGAGTTTGATCTCATTGTGATGACGGGGCACGCATTCCAGGCCCTTGTCAGCGACGAAGACCTGAGGGATTTCATGGCGGCTGTCCGACACGCCCTTGTGCCAGGCGGATGCTTCGCGTTCGAAACGCGGAACCCTTCGGTGCGGGCGTGGGAGCACTGGACACCCGAAAATGCGGTGGTCGTTGAGCTGCCTGACGGGTCGCTGGTGCAGATCACAACAGAGGTGATCACGCCGTTCGATGGACAGACGGTGACATTCACCCACAGGTTCGGCGGAAAGCATCCGAGCCTTCCGCAAGTTAGTCGCAGCACCTTGCGATTCCTCGAGACGGACGCCTTATCGAGCCTGCTGGGGAACGCGGGGCTACGGATCGAACAGCAATTCGGCGGCTTTGACGGCAGACCACTTGGCCCTTCGAGCCCAGAGATCATCACGTTCGCGACGAGATGAAAAGGAGCATCCGCTCTCCAGCCCTGCAAGCAACGACAACTCGCGGACCCATTGCGGACGTGGAGCCGTATTTCGCGGGGACTGCCGCCGACCGTAGGTCAGAGCCAAGCTTGGCAATCGCAGGACTCAGCGATCAATCGATTGCCTCGATGCCTTGTGCCTTCAGCCGTTCGAGATGGTCCTTCATCTCTTTCAGCCGCTCGGGCGAGTGGCCCTGCCACTCGGTGACCTCGCCGGTGATCCTGAGCGGCTCGCGGGTGCGATAGGACTGCGTCGGATTGCCGGGAAATTTCTTGTCCGTAAGATTGGGGTCGTCCATGATCGGGCCGGTTGGTTCCACGATGTAGATCCTTTCGCGTCCGTCACCGGCGGCCAGTTCTGCACCCCAGATAGCCGCATCCAGAGTGCCGGTTAGATTGACCCAGGCTGCCTGCTTTCGCGCCCCGTAATTGGAGCTGTAACCGGCTTCGATCAGGTCTCCCGGTTTAAGGTCGGCCCGGGTGCCGTGGTAGAATTGGCGCGGCTTGTCTGAGGCTGTCATCGGCTCGCTACTCATCCTCGTTGTCTCAGGCATCATGGTGTCGTGGCGCGCACTATTTCATGCACGTCATCGAATCAAGCCTCCGGCCGCGCGGTTATCGGACGTCCCCCCATTCCGGTCATCCCGCCCAAAGCACGCTTTCGGTCGGCTGCCGGTGCGGGTATTATCGGCGCTCTGCATGTTACCGAGGTGGAAAAATGGATCTGCAAGCCTTCAGGGATTCGATTGCAAAACCACAGCCGCCAGCCGGCTTGAGCCCTGCCCTGCAGGGGCTGTGGTGGGATGCAAAGGGCGATTGGGCTAAGGCGCACGAGTGCGCGCAGCAGCGCGACGATACGGCGGGCATGCACGTGCATGCCTATCTCCACCGCAAGGAAGGCGACCAGTCGAATGCGGAATATTGGTATCGCCGCAGCAACGCGGCGCCGTCGACCTTAACGCTTGACGAGGAATGGCAAGAGTTGGCACGTACACTTTTGCAGCAAAGCTGACGCTTGCTCAGTCATAGCCGGTCCTGCATCCACTCTCCGGGGTTTCAGCTGGCGCCCTGTGGCTTGTCCCTGCCGTTCCATTCCGCATTGCGCGCCTGCGCCTCTT
Organism: Mesorhizobium sp. M0701; assembly: GCF_040320365.1. Classification (NCBI taxonomy): domain Bacteria; kingdom Pseudomonadati; phylum Pseudomonadota; class Alphaproteobacteria; order Hyphomicrobiales; family Phyllobacteriaceae; genus Mesorhizobium; species Mesorhizobium sp. M0701. The sequence goes on along the minus strand of NZ_JAMYPO010000006.1, from coordinate 140,098 downwards.
CGGCGATCAGCTTGAACTCCCGCATCTTCGCAGCTTCGATGGCGAATGCGCGGCTTGGCAGGACGCCAGGGTCCTCCTGACTGTTCTGAAACTGAAAACGGGCCTCCAGTTCGGCCCATATTCGCTCGGGTGCCGTATCCTTGCTGGCAAGCAGCGCAACGACCAGCGCCAGAGTCTCGCGCTGGGCGTTCAGCCGCCCTTCGATCTCTTCATTCGGCAATTCGGACATGCGGGTCGCTTCCGGTTTCTGGCTCAACGGCAAAATCGCACCCTTGTTCCGGAATTCGGGGCTGGCGCGGTCCGGCTGGGCAGCAGATGCTCGCAATCGCAATCGAGATGACCTCTCCTCCTCGATCCTGTTGACTCGGCCGATGGCACTTCTCGCGCCGCTTGCGTCCAGCCTCTTCGAATGCAGCATGCGGACAAATCTTGAGAGCCTGAAGCGAATTGTCGAGATCGCAGCAGGTGATGCTTTGTTGCAGACTGACCCGCAGCCGACGCTCGGCGGTCTGCCCCGCAACGATCAAAGCCTGTCATCGAGAACGACCATAGGCTGCTGCGAGCACCGGAACAGCTGAGAAGCCTTGGCGTTGTTGGCATCTGGGATCTCGAGCGGACGCTATGAAACCTTCTGATTTTTAAGCCGTTATCGCCGGATGCCCGAGGCTAAATTTAAGCTGAAATCGGTTGACGGCGCCCAATCGCGCGATGCCGAGAAGTCGCGCCACGAGAAACAATCGCCTGTCGAAGTCGCGTCCGAGGTCGTCGGCGAGCCCGCGCCGCCGGATGTCACCGAACCCGATCCTGAGCTGACACCTGAAGAGGCCGAGCGGGCGCGCAAGAGATACCTGCTCAAGCGCTTCTGGATCAGCGCGCGCGGTTACTGGGGCGGCAGTGGCGACAAGGTCGCCTGGCCGTTGACGATCGGGCTGTTGGGTCTGATCGTCACCAATGTCGGCTTCCAGTATGGGATCAATGTCTGGAATCGCGCAATTTTCGACGCCATTGAGCAACGCAATGCCCACACCGTATATTGGCTGAGCGCCGTTTTCGTGCCACTCGTGCTCGGAAGCGCCAGCCTTGTGGTGGCACAAGTCTTTTTTCGCATGAGGATACAGCGCCGCTGGCGTTCCTGGCTCACCACCGCGGTCATCGCGCGCTGGCTCGCAAGCGGCCGCTACTATCAGCTGAACCTCGTCGGCGGCGATCATAGCAACCCCGAAGCCCGCATCGCCGAGGATTTGCGGATTGCCACCGAATCGCCCGTCGATTTCATCGCCGGTGTCATCGTCGCATTTCTGTCGGCCTCGACCTTCATCGTGGTGCTCTGGACGATCGGCGGCGCCCTGACCCTGACGATTGCAGGTTCGACCGTCACCGTTCCCGGCTTCCTGGTCATCACCGCAGTGCTCTATTCCGCGATCACGTCCACTTCGATGGCGGTCATTGGCCGCCATTTCGTCCACCTCTCCGAGGGAAAAAATCAGGCGGAAGCCGAGTTCCGCTACACGCTGACGCGCGTGCGGGAAAACGGCGAGAGCATCGCATTGCTCGGCGGCGAGGAGGAGGAGCGCAGCGGCGTGGACAAGACATTTGCCCATGTGCTCAGGCAATGGGCGCTCCTTGCAGGTCAGCACATGCGCACGGCGCTGGTGTCTCAGGGGTCGAGCCTGCTTGCGCCTGTCGTGCCGGTCTTGCTTTGCGCTCCAAAGTTCCTCGAAGGCAGCATGACACTTGGACAGGTCATGCAGGCTGCCTCGGCCTTTGCCATCGTGCAGGGCGCGTTCGGATGGCTGGTCGACAACTATCCCCGTCTCGCCGATTGGAACGCCTGTGCACGGCGCATCGCCTCGCTGATGATGTCGCTCGACGGGCTCGAGCGGGCGGAACAGAGCAACACGCTGGGACGCATAAAGCGCGGCGAGACCGGCGGCGATGCGATGCTCAGCCTGAACAATCTCTCCGTGTCGCTCGACGACGGCACCGCCGTGGTCAAGGAAACCGAGGTCGTGATCGAACCAGGCGAGCGGGTGCTCGTCGCCGGCGAATCCGGCTCGGGCAAGAGTACGCTGGTGCGGGCCGTCGCGGGTCTGTGGCCATGGGGTAGCGGCAGCGTCAACATCCGCGCCGACAGACGGTTGTTTATGTTGCCGCAACGGCCCTACATCCCGACCGGGACGCTTCGCCGCGCTGTCGCCTATCCAGGCGCCGCCGACAACTGGACGCTGGATAAGATCAAGGCTGCCCTCGACAAGGTGGGACTCGACTACCTCAACGACCGGATCGAGGAGGACGCGCCATGGGACCAGATCTTGTCGGGTGGCGAAAAGCAGCGCCTCGCCTTCGCGCGTCTTCTGCTGCACCGCCCCGATATCATCGTGCTGGACGAGGCAACGTCGGCACTCGATGAGAAGAGCCAGGACAAGATGATGGAGATGATTATTCGCGAATTGCCGAAGGTCACCATCATAAGCGTAGCGCACCGCGCCGAGCTGGAGGCCTTCCATAGCCGCAAGATCACATTGGAGCGGCACAAGGGCGGGGCAAAACTTGTCAGCGATATCGAACTCGTCCCGCGCAAGGACAGACGGAACTTGCTCATGCGCCTTCTGAGGCAACGGCGCGCCAACGGAAAGCCAGCGCGACCTTGAGCAAAGCGGCGCTGCCCTACGCAAAGAGTGAGGCCGCCAGTCGGACCAGGCGGACGATCGCCGGTTCGAGTCACTGCCCGCATCTGGTCCTGAAAGCACCAGCCGTGGTACCTTATTCCGGGCAGCTGCTGCTGTCGGAACGTCGATGGCACGAGCGCATTTCCATGTCCGGTGCAACGCCGAGGCCAGCTGTGAAAAACCCGGGTTGATTTCAAAAGCCCAGATTGATTTCGAAAGCAAAGGGACCAGCAATGACAATCGCCAAGAACACGATCTGCCTTTGGTACGACAAGGACGCCGAGGCTGCGGCCCGCTTCTATTCCGAGATTTTTCCCGACAGTTCGGTGAAATCCGTCCACCGCGCTCCCAGCGACTACCCGTCCGGCAAGGCAGGCGACGTGCTGACGGTCGAGTTCACGGTCGCCGGCATCCCCTGTCTCGGCCTCAATGGCGGGCCCGCGTTTAAACACAACGAAGCCTTCTCCTTCCAGATCGCCACCGACGATCAGCAGGAGACCGACCGCTATTGGAACGCCATCGTCGGCAATGGCGGCCAGGAAAGTGCCTGCGGCTGGTGCAAGGACAAATGGGGCATCTCCTGGCAAATCACGCCGCGCGTGCTGACCGAAGCGATGGCCGCCGGCGGCGATGAAGCAAAGCGCGCATTCGAGGCGATGATGGAGATGAAGAAAATCGACGTTGCAGCGATCGAGGCGGCGCGGCGCGGCTGACAGTTCGGGGGTGGCCCGACGCGAAAAGATCAGGGCAGAGCGGCCGGAAATGCTGCCGGCCTATCATCTCCAGGCAGGCGTGCGATGGTGCTGAACTGCGCTGCGTTTTACGACGCCGAACTGCGACGGCACAACGAGGTCTTCAGGGCTGCGGTCAAGGTGGGAACGCGCGATCGCGTGCTCGATATCGGATGCGGTTCGGGACAATCCTCTCGTGATGCTGCCCGTGTCGCGGTGGAAGGCAGCGTGCTCGGCGTGGACGTATCGGCGCAGATGCTCGAGATCGCCCGGAAGTGTAGCGCGAAAGAGGGATTGCGAAACGTCGCCTTTGAGCGCGGCGATGCGCAATTGCTGGTATTTCCGCCTGCCCGCTTCGATCTGTGCATTAGTCGATTTGGAGTGATGTTCTTTGCCGATCCGGCGGCGGCGTTCGCCAATATCGCCCGGGCGATGCGACCAGGGGCACGTCTTGTGTGGATGGTATGGCAATGCCAGGACCGTAACGAATGGGCAACTGCCATTCAGCGGGCAATTGCGCCGGGGACCGCCATATCGAGGGGCGCCGCCACCCCGTTTTCGCTTGGCGACCCCGCCATCACCGCGGAAATCTTGCGTGCATCCGGTTTTGTTTCGGTCGACTTTGCCGAAGTGCATGAGCCGGTCTTCTACGGCCAGGATGTCGATGCGGCCTATGACGCTTTGCTTGGCCTGCAACTGGTCAAGGATCCGCTCGCCCGCGCGGATGTGGATGTCGACGCGGCGCTGCGGCGGTTGCGCGATCTGCTCGACGCGCATTTGACCGCGGACGGTGTGCTTTTCAACTCGCGTGCCTGGATCGTCACCGCGTTTCGGGCGGGCCGATGGTGACTGCGCGATATAGACGATCCTGTTCTCTCGGCCTTCCCGTCAGTCCATTTGCGGCGTGACTTCTGAGAGCAGCCAATCCCGAAAAGCCTTGACTTTGCGCTGACGGATCGCCTCTGGCGGGTAGACGAAATAGAAGCTGGAGGGGGATTTCAGGGCGTGGCCGAAGGGGCGGACGAGTCGCCCGGCGGCAAGGTCGGCCGCAACGAGCATGGTCCGGCCGAGCACCACCCCCTCGCCTTGTGCGGCCGACTCCATGGCAAAGGTGGCAGAGTCGAAGGTAATCCCGCTCTGCGGGTCCACGCCCTCGACCCCGGCGCTTGCTAGCCAGGTCGCCCAGTCGATCGGAAAGCTGTCGCGGATCAGCGTGTGGTGTTTGAGGTCCTGAGGCGTGCGGAGCGGATGTGCACCCTCAAGAAGCTTTGGGCTGCACACTGGAAACACCTCCTCGCCGGTGAGGAACTCTGACGTGAGCCCCGGATAGTTTCCGTTGCCATAACGGACGGCGACATCGATGCCGTCGCCGAGGAAGTTGGTCAGCTTCCCGCTTGTCGAAACCCGCACATCGACGTCGCCATGCGCACGGTGAAAGCGATAGAGGCGCGGCACCAGCCATCTGCCCGCGAAGCCATCGGAGGTGCTGACGTTCAATGTCGAGCTCGAATAGCGGGCTGTTGCTGCCGCGGTGGCGGTGGCCAACTGGGCGAGCGCCTCGCGCACCGCCCGCGCATAGGGCTCGCCAACGGCTGTCAGACTCACCGAACGCGTACCGCGCTCGAACAGCTGCACACCGAGCTGATCCTCAAGATTCTTGATCGCCCGGCTGATCGCACCGTGGGTGACATGAAGTTCCTCTGCCGCCTTGGAGAAACTCAACAGGCGCGCCGCGGCCTCGAAACTTGGCAAAGTGGTGAGGGGAGGCAGCTTCCGGGGCATGGATCGATACCTGTACGTGTGAGTGATGCTCATAGATTGTCGCCGATAAGTCGTTTGTCGTCCAGGCCAGAAGCCGGCATGTTTGCTCGCGTAATCAGTCATTCACCGCCGCTGCAAAAGGCGAGTTTGATGTGACTGATACTCTCGCTGACGAAAGTCGCGGGGCAACTGCTGAAACCAAAACTGCCGCCACTCTGGGAGAGCACCATGAACGCCAAACGAGTTGAACCCATCGTCGACGTCCTGACCGGCATGGCCGGCCGCATTTTCGCCTCGAGCAGCCGGCGCCGGACCGGGCGGCAGATTGCACGCTTCTCGACCCGCCGGCTCGAAGACCTCGGGTTTGCCCGCGACTGGGACGGTTCGGTCTATCGGCCGTCGGACCACCGCTAGCCTGAACGAAAGCAACAGCGGACAGGCTCTTCGCCAAAGATCGCTGTCGCAAGGAATTAATGGAGAACGGACATGGCCACCATCCACCCATTCCTCTGGTTCAACACCGACGCGGAGCAAGCCCGCGATTTCTATCTCTCGGTCTTCAAGAACAGCAAAGCGCTCCAGACCATCGAATACACCGACTGGGTGTCCGGAACCAACAAGACGGTCCCGCATGCCACCTTCGATTTCGAGCTCGAAGGACTGCACCTTACTGCGCTCAATGCCGGGCCGCAGCCGCCCTTCAACGAGCGGCTCTCGCTTTACATCGAGACCAGGGACCAGGCCGAGACCGACTACTACTATGAGGCGCTCACCGCCGGCGGCGGCAAGGCACAACCCTGCGGCTGGCTCACCGACAGATACGGCGTCTACTGGCAGGTCATCCCGGAAATCCTGCCGCGGCTCAGTGCCGATCCGGATCGCGAAAAGGCCAACCGCGTCCGGCAGGCGATGTACGGGATGCGCAAGATCATCATCGCCGACCTCGAAGCCGCCTATGCCGGCAAGGCCTGACCCTCACCGCAATCGCAACGAACGGAGAACCCTCATGACATCGCTCGTGGACAGGAAAGTCATCGTCGTCGGCGGTAGTTCCGGCATCGGTCTCGGCGTCGCGGAAGCTGCTCTCAACGGCGGAGCGAAGGTCGTGATCGTCGGACGCTCGCCCGAGAAACTGCTGGCTGCCGAACGGACGCTCAATGCGGGCCGCGTGACCAGCGTGGTCGCCGACATGACCGACGAAGCGGACGTCGCTCGCCTGTTCGACGAGGTCGGTCCCTTCGATCACCTCGTATCGACCGCCGGAACACTGCCGCCCGGCGATCCGATCGGCAGTACCGACATGGAGGCTGTGCGAGGCTTCGTCGATAACAAGCTGATTGGCGCTGTCATGCTCTCCAAGCATGCTGTGCGCACCCTGAAAGCCGGCGGCTCGATGACCTTCACCTCGGGAATAAATAAGGATCGGCCGCCGGTGCCGGGAGGCTCGGTCGTCTCCGCGATTGCCGGTTCATTCAGCTACTTCGCCCGCGCCCTGGCGCTCGAACTGGCCCCGACGCGCGTCAATGTCGTGTCGCCCGGATGGGTCGATACACCGATGTGGGACATTGTTGGAGAAGCCAAATCCAGCTTCTTTGCCGACATGGCTGCCCGGTTGCCATCGAGAAAAATTCCGACCGCTGCGGACGTCGCCGCCGCCTACCTCTACCTCATGGAAAGCGACTTCACGACCGGCGAGACGATCCGCATCGATGGCGGCCATAACCTGATCTAGCCGCCATTTGCACGCCGCCTGGATGGGCTGAGCCGGCATGACTGCTAGACCGGTGCACTGCTGCCGAAGGCGACGAACGCCGGCGGGTCATGCCGGCGTCGCGCAATCGGGGTTTACATCGGCAGCCAGGTCCCTAGTTTTAGCGTTTCGCGCCGCGCACCTAAGTGTGTGGATGATCGAGGACGGGACCGTGAGCTCTGGCCGGCCCCTCGAAACTTTCAAAGGATGGCTATCATGACACAGGCCAAGAATGGCGACACCGTGCGCATCAATTACAATGGCCGCCTGGCTGACGGCACTCAGTTCGATTCTTCCGGCAACGAACCGCTGCAATTCACGTTGGGTGAAGGACAAGTGATCGCCGGTCTCGAAACCCATGTCGAGGGTATGGAGGTGGGCGCGAAAAGCACCGTCACCATTCCCGCCGACGCCGCCTATGGCCCCCACCGCCCCGAAGCGGTCATGACCGTCGACCGCGCCCGCGTACCAGACAACATCAATGTCGATATCGGCGCTCGACTGCAGGTCAGAACCCCGGAAGGGCGCCCGATGCCGGTAACAGTCGTCGGCGTGGACGACACCAGCGTCAAGCTCGACGGCAATCATCGGTTGGCCGGGCGCGATCTCGTGTTCGACGTTGAACTGGTCGAGATCGTTCAGGCGGCGTAGGGCACGGCAAAGCGCGTGACGGCCATGATTTTCGGGTGACGCATTTCGACCGGCGGTTCCGGCGGTGCGTCACCTGTTTGGAGGCAAAGACCGCGACGGCGGAAATCGTGTAGCGTGCAGCAACCCATAGAGACATTCGGCATCTGGAATGTCCAATTCAGCGTCGCGGTCTCGAGGACCTGTGGAAGGGTAGTGTCTCAGTTTGAAATTAAGACGACGGTCCATCGTAGTCAGGCGGTGGCGGCGTGCCTGGCCACCGAAGCACGACTTCCTCGCAGGAGTCTTGCATGCGCATGACGCGGACGGCGTTGCCGATCACATCGGCGGGGCGCTTCTGGCCTTTAGGTCCGGTGGGCAATTGCTGCCTCCTGAATTGGCCAGCGCTTATACGCGACGACCCAGAGAATGATTATCATTCCCAACGGGACCACAGAGAGAAGCACCCACGCCCGAGACATTCTTAGTCGCCCAAACAGCACCCACGCGGGGATTGCTGTGAGGACTGTCAACAAGGCGAATGGTAGCAACTGAATCGGATCTGACATTGGGTGCCTTCCATGCTTTCCGCTGAGCACATAGGCGGTTTCGCCTAGGCGAGCAAACCGGGATAGGCGCTTTCGCATATTTCAAATTTCAAACTGAGACACTACCTTTGGAAGACCTCGCTTGACAGCCGACTTCTCGTGACAGCAAAGTCTCGTGATGCGGGCGATTGGTTGGAATAGAATTGCGCGTGCCGGGGCAATCGTGCTGATGATTGGCACAAATGTTCCTGCGCCGGCACGTTCCGACTCGCTCCTTCTCACAAGCCCGTCCCAGCCAGCCAATGTCGGCGATGCGATGCTGGCGGCTGCCAATTATCATGATTCCGGCGACTATGACCGCGACCTTGCCGCTGTGGCGAAGCAGGCAGGCGACTGGGTCATCAAGCGCGCAATGGAGGTGCCTCGCCCCGCACTGGTGCTCGATATCGACGAGACGGCTTTGGCCAACTGGGAAGTGATCACACGTGACAATTTCGGCCGCCCGATCGGCGGCCCCTGCGACATCGCAATCGATGGTCCCTGTGGCTGGGCCGCCTGGGATCAGCTTGCGAAGGATCCGGCCATCGACGCCGTGCTGGAGGTTTTCCGGCAGGCGCGAACGGCGAAAGTCGCGGTGTTCTTCATCACCGGACGTCCGGAGGACCAGCGTCAGGCAACCGAACAGAACCTGCAGTCGGCCGGCTATGCCGGCTACGAGCACCTTTACATGGTCCAGCCTGGGGCCAAATACGGCTCCGCCGCAGATTTCAAGGCACCCATAAGGGCCGAAATCGAAAAGGCCGGCTACACGATAATTGCCAATGTCGGTGACCAGCCATCCGACCTGTTCGGCGGGCATGCCGAGAAGCTGTTCCTGCTGCCAAATCCGTTCTACCGGGTTCGCTGACGGCCTGTACGGCACAATCCCGGATCCTTGCGGAGCACCTACTAAGGTATCAAGACGACTTTGCCGGTCGCGCCGCGGTCCTCCAGCAGGCGATGTGCGTGGCTGGCCTGGTCGAGCGGGAAGCGGCCACCTTTGGTCACCACAAGCTGACCACCAGCGGCCAGATCGAAAAGCTTCAAAAGGCCGTCACGGAGCCCGTCCGTAGACAGCAACGGCAGCAGGGCAAAACCCTTCAGCGACTGGTTGCGGCCGATCATCGCCTCCATCTCCGGGGCGCCGAGCGCGTATCTGCCAAGTGCTGCAAACACCAACTCTCCGCGAGGTGCCAGAGCCTCCAGCGCAACCGCCGTCAGCGGGCCGCCGACAATGTCGTAGATGATGTCGACGCCGGCGCCGTCTGTCGCTGCCCGGACGTGCACCGGCCAATCCGTGTTGCTGTAGTCGACGGCAGCATCGGCTCCCAGCGACAAAGCAAGGTCGAGCTTGGCCTTGCTGCCGGCTGCCGCGATGACACGGCTTGCGCCGGCGCGCTTGGCAAGCTGGACGAGCAACGAACCGACGCCGCCCGCGGCAGCGGCGACCAGCACCGATCTGCCGGCCGGCGGGCTTTGCCGCGATAGATACAATGCCGTCAGTCCTTGCACCATCAATGCCGTCGCGTTTTCGAACGAGAGCGAATCCGGCAAGGGCACGGCCAGGCTTGCGTCGATCGTCACATACTCGGCATAGCCGCCAAACGGGCGGCTCGAGGCGAACAACGGCGCGGCGACGCGCGTGCCGAGCAAGGAAGCGTCCACCCCCTGCCCAAGCGCCTCCACGATCCCGGCGGCCTCGACGCCAGGGATCATCGGCAGTTGCGGCGTCACCGCATAGCGATCCGCGCGCATCAGCACTTCGAAGAAATTCACCCCGGCCGCATGAACGCGGACCAAGACCTCGCCGGCTTGCGGCTCAGGCTTCGGCACCGCGACTACGTCGAGAACGTCGGGCCCGCCGAAGCGGCTCAGTTGAATGGCTCTCATCGCATGCACCGATCGCTGTTGGCATCGGCCGCTGTTTGCCACTATCTGCCTGGCTTCGACTACACACCGATTTGTCCGCTGCTGACCGGGAGGTGACCATGGCCAAGCTGATCAAGAGACTGCCGACGCTGCCGGCGGAGCGCGCGCTGAAAGTGATTTCGGGCCGCTGGAAGGCGGTCATCCTGTACCATCTCTTCGACGCGCCCCGGCGGCTGTCGGCGCTGCAGGCGCTGATGCCCGATATCACCCAGAAAGTGCTGATCCAGCAGCTTCGCGAAATGGAAGAGCACGGCCTCGTCCGCCGCGAGATCTTTGCCGAGATACCTTCGCGCGTCGAATATTCGGCGACGCGGCTCGGCCTCAGCCTCGAGCCGATCCTGCTGGCACTTTGCCAGTGGGGCCAGCATCACGCCGACGAGCTGAATGAGATGGACCGCCTTGCCGATTGCATCATCAGACCACGGCAAGCGCAGGACGCCCATGCCGTGTGAACAAAAGGGGCGGCGCGTGCGCCGCCCCAACGCTTGGGAGAATTAATCCTTGGGAGGACTGCTCGAACCTGTGCTCAGGCCGCCTTGACTTCCTCGGCGACGGCATCGGCCTGACGCGCCGTCTTCAGCACCCTGGCCCACCATGCAATGTCGTTGACCAGCGCGGTTGCCGCCTGGTTGAGGTGCTCGAACTCATCGAGCTTCTTGTCGCCTTGCTTGACGGCAAGGAAATCGGCCCAGGCGATGTGTACGGCGGACTTCACCGGCGCCATCTGCAACTCGACCGCATGCAGCCTCAGCTGCTCGACCGCGCGCGCGCCACCGACGCTGCCATAGCCGACGAAGCCGGCCGGCTTCTTGTTCCACTCGTTGGCGGCGTAGTCGATGGCGTTCTTCAGCACGGCCGTCGGGCCATGATTGTATTCCGCGGCGGTGAAGATGAAGCCGTCGAATCCGGCGACCTTCTTTTGCCAGCGCTGCGCCACTTCGTTCTGCGACGGCACCCAGGCGGAGGATGCGACCTCATCGAAGAACGGCAGCGGGAAATCGCGCAGGTCGACGACTTCAACGTCGATGTCGGCGTGCGACTTGGCTATCTTGGCAATCCATTGGGTCGGGACGTCGGCAAAGCGGGCCGCGCGGGTTGAACCAATGATGATGGCGATTTTGGGTTTTGACATAGAGGGGGCTCTCCTTACGGGAATACTGGTATCGTTTAGATACCTGAGCTATATGAGTAACTGGCCGCTCAATGTGCAAGGAGGCACTTTTTTGTTACCAAGGCACCCGCACCGCACCGAGGACTGCCGCGCCATCTCGGAAATCCTGCAGCGCGTCGGCGACAAATGGACGGTGCTCGTGGTCGGCAAGCTTGGCAACGGGCCGCTGCGTTTCAACGAGTTGCGCAGCGCCGTCGGCGGCATTTCGCAAAAGATGCTGACCACGACCTTGCGCGGGCTCGAGCGCGACGGCTTCGTCACCCGCACCGTGTTCCCGACCATCCCGCCGCGGGTCGACTACGAATTGACCGATCTTGGCTACGAACTGCTGGTGCCGGTCGATGCGCTCGGCGAATGGGCGCGCAAGAACACCCAGCGCGTCAAGGCTGCGCGCGAGAAGTTCGACGCCATGCACAGCTGAACCCTTGCGCTGCAAGGGTTTGAACCTGTCGGGGAGCCTCGGATGAGCGCTACTGCTGTAACTGCATCTTGCTCTTCGGCAGCTTCTCGATCCGGTTCCATTTCGGGTTGGGACTGACCACCCTGCCGCCAATTGTGCAGGTCGTGGTCGTCTCCTTGCGGCAATTGCTCACCGTCGTGCCGCTGGTGTCGCATTTCGTCGCCGAGCAGATCTCGCACTTGGCCGCCTGCCCGTTGATGGTGCGGTTTTCCGACGTGCAGGTGGCGCCTGGATCGCCTTTTTTGACCTCGGCAAAAGCGCTTGCGGACGACAGGCAGAGCAAGGCTGCAAAGGCACCCGCCAGGGCAGCGTTCAGCATGTGTTGACGCATTGTCTTTCCTCCCAAGATCCCGTCGGTCGCGCTGCAGGCGCGCATGCGGGAACCCGTTAGCCAAAGACCACGCGGGATCGCTGTCCGCATCCCCCGCGCGGGAGAGACGGCTGTTTAAATCCGTCTTCTGGAATCAGGCCGGGTCAGCCTTCGGCCGGAACCGCCTTCGGCTTGCCTTCGCCGTCCAGCGCCACCATGACGAAGTCGGCATGGGTGACCTTCTCCATCAGGTCGGAGAGATAGCGCTGCGCCCAGGCCTCGACCTTGAGCGTCATCGAGGTGCGGCCGACGCGTTCGACATGCGTATAGATGCACAGCGTGTCGCCGATCTTCATCGGCTTGGCGAAGGACATTTCCTTCACCGCCGCCGTCACCACGCGGCCCTTGGCGCGCTCGGCGGCGCGGATGCCGCAGGCGAGATCCATCTGCGCCATCACCCAGCCGCCAAAAATGTCGCCTGCCGCATTGGCGTCGGAAGGCATGGCCAGCGTGCGCAGCGTCAGATCGCCGATCGGCCGCCCGTCCGCGTAATGCACCATTTGGCCAATCCTCTCGAAGCCGATTGTCCCGATCCCGTATCGTCATGGCACGGACAGGTCAACGCGCCACTGAACAGGTCGCGGCCTGAGGTTCGGCTATCGGTCGACAGTATTGAAAAGATGCTGTGCGGAGCTAGACGAGCGCACCAGCAGGATTGCATTCCATGGCCGAGGTAAGAAAGCTTACCAATAGGCGTGCTTCACAAAGCGGGCCAGGGCGTCGGGACGTAGGCATAGGCGTTGCCCTCGCGAATAACATGACCGATGCCTGGAAAGGGCAGGTGCATGCCTGCGACGAGCAGGCCATCCGCCGACACCATGTCGAGCACCTTCTTGCGTGTGGCGATTGCGGCCTGCTGGTCCACGTCGAAGGCGATTGCCCATTCCGGATGCGCAAATTGCAGCGCGGAGGCGTGGATTACGTCAGTGAAGAGCAGCAGGTTGGCGTCACCAGAGCCAATTCGAAGCGCGAGATGCCCCGGCGTGTGTCCGGGCGCAGGCAATGCCCTGATCCCGGGCGCGATCTCGACTTCGCCTTCGATCTTCCGGACCTTGCCATGGTAAGGCACCAGCGATTTGCGCGCTATTTCGAAGTATGGCTTCATCTGGTCGGGCGCCTTGGATAGGATCCCGTCATCGTGCCAGAAAGCGAATTCCGGCGCGGCAACCACGACCTCCGCTGCCGGAAAGGCGGCCTTGCCGCCGATACCGACAAGGCCGTTGGCATGGTCGGGATGGAGGTGGGTGATGATTACCGTGTCGATTTCTTCCGGCCTGACGCCAGCGGCGGCGAGCGCCTCGGGTATATGTCCCAGTATAGGCCCCATCGCCGATGCCGTGCCGGTATCGATCAGCACCCGTCTGTCGCCTTTGGTGACAAGGTAAGCATTGACCGAGGTCGGGAGTGGTTTTGGCAGGAATGCCTTTGCCAGCAGCGCTTCGGCGGCAGCCGTATCTGCGGAAGGGAAGAGTTCGAGGCCGAGATTGAGGTAGCCGTCGCTCAGTGCTGTGATCTCGAGGTCGCCGAGCATGAACCTGTGGGCGCTCGCAAGCGAAGCCGGAGACCGGGCGGCGATAGCCGCAGCGTTGCTCCCAAAGAGGCTGATCGGGGAAAGTAGCAGGGCACCGGCACTAAAGGTGCCGATGCCGAACGTTCGACGGTCGATATTCATGGTCTTGTCCTTCGAATTGCAGATGAAGCTAGTCCCAGACTACGTCGTCGCTGCCGGGGCGGATGCCGACCGCTCGGACCACTCTTGGGCGGGGGTCGGCGCGGTTCATGGCCAACTCCTTGCGACATCAATAATCCGCCTCATAAACAGCGGGAATAGCGATGGGATGCAGTTCACTGCTGCAGCTTATGCAGCAATCGAATTAAGCGGGTAAGGCTGCTGGTTCGGCCGTCCGCTAAACGGCCTCGCCGAGCCCTGGCTTCGCCTACTGGACAGGTTGCCGGGGTTCGAGCGCTCGGCGCAACGTCGGCGCCTCTTGCTCGATATAATCCCACAGACGGTTCGAGATCGGCCCGTGCGGCCGGTCGCGGCGGCGCGCCACCACCAACTCCTCGGTGCGGCCTGGCAGATGACGGCCGGCGACGGATTGCAGGCGTCCGTCGCGCAGTTCCTCCTCAATCAGGAAGCGGGGCATGTGGCCCCATCCGAGGCCTTGCAGGATGATTTCCTTCTTCATGCCCTGATCGGCCACCATGCATTGAGGCGCACCCTCGATCATGAAGTAGTCTTGTTGCGGTGAATGGCGGGCCGTGTCGCGCATGACACATTGGGTGAACGCGTGCATCTGATCCGGCGTGATGGGGTGCTTGATGCGCTCCGGCAGAAAGCCCGACGCCACTACTGGGACGAAGGGCACCTTGCACAGATCGATCCATTCCACCCGCGGATCGCTCTTGTCGATCCAGTGCAGGATCAAATCGGCTTCGTCATCGAAGAGGCGCTCCCACGGGCCGCCCACCGCCTCGAAGTGCAGATGCAGGCGTGTGCCCGGACACTGGGCGAAGAACCGTCCGAGCATGCCCAATGCCTGCGGGCGCGGGCAAAGGTCGCCGATCACCACATGGATCTCGCTTTCTTCGCCCATTGACAGCTGAGCAGCATGAAGCCGCAAGCCCTCGAGCTCGCGCAGCAGCGATTGTGCCCTGCGATGGAACGACAGCCCTGCCTCGGTGGGGCGCACGCGATAGCCGCTGCGATCCAGGAGAACGAGATCGAGGTGCCGCTCCAGCTTTGCAACGGCTGCGAACACCGCCGGGTGCGAGCGATGCAGCATGGCCGCCGCAGGCTGAAAGCCGCCGCAGCGGACCACGGCATCGAAGCATTGCAGGTCGTGCAGGGTGAATTCGGCCATGTCAGCTTTTATTACAGAGATAGTCCTATCTTTGTAATATCATCAAAAGCGCGCCGCAGCTAGGCTTTGCCACATTCAACGCTCCGGAAGGTGTATTCACCATGAATGAGCTGGATTTCGTGACCGTCGGCGATGGCACACGCATCGCCTACCGCATCGACGGCGACGCCGGGAAGCCCGTGCTGATGCTGTCGAATTCCATCGCCACCACACTGCGGATGTGGGACATGCAGGTCAACGAGCTGTCGAACCATTTCCGTGTTCTGCGCTATGATTTTCGCGGCCACGGAGGGTCGAGCGTTCCGGCCGGCGCTTATTCGCTCGACCGGCTTGGCCGCGACGTGATCGAGTTGCTCGACACCCTGGGCATTGAACGCGTACACTTCCTCGGTCTGTCGTTGGGCGGCTTCGTCGGGCAGTGGCTCGGCATCCACGCGCCCGAGCGGATCGAGCGCTTGATCCTGAGCAACACCTCATCCTACCTCGGACCGGCAAAGCAGTTTGACGAGCGGATTGCCGCCGTGCTGCAGGCGCCGGATATGTCCGAAATCGCCGAGATGTTCCTGGGCAACTGGTTCCCTGAAAAAATGCTGGCGGCCAACGGGCCCGTCATCGAAGAATTTCGCGCCATGCTGCTGGCTATCGACCGGCAAGGCTTGGCTGGTTTGTTCGCGGCGGTTCGCGATGCGGACCTTCGCCGAACCATAGCGCTGATTTCCAGGCCAACGCTGGTGATCGCCGGCCGGCACGACACTGTGACAGCCGCCAGCCATAGCGAGCTGATCGCGGCGACGGTGCCCGGCGCGAAACTGGTTGTTCTGCCCGCGGTTCACTTGTCGAACGTCGAGTACCCCGCCGAATTCATGGAGGCCGTGCTCGGTTTTCTGCGCTGAGTTGGTGCATGACGGGGATGCTGAGTGGCTCCGTTTCGAACATCACCCGCATGGACCGCAACCTATGATGCACTAACGCGTAGCTCAGGCTAGACTGGGCAAGGTAGGTAGCGGATGACGGCTGACATGGAACTTGGCTTTCGCCCATTAACGCCCGATCTGTGGCCGGCGCTCGAGGACCTGTTCGGTGACAGCGCCGTCTGCAGTCGCTGTTGGTGTATGTACGGACGGATCGGCAGTTCTTATCGAAAGCGACCCGGCGAGGAAAACAAGGCAGCGTTCCGGCAAGCCGTCCAGCATGGTCCGCCTCCGGGTTTGCTTGCTTTCGACGGCGATGTGGCTGTCGGGTGGTGCCGGGTGACGCCGCGAGATGCCCTGCCCTGGCTCGATCGGCTGTGGCAGCTCAAGCGTGTGGATGATGCGCCGGTCTGGTCCTTGTCCTGCCTGTACGTGCGAAAACGATACCGCAGGCGGGGCGTAACATTCCAGCTGATAGCAGAGGCACTGGAACTCGCGAGGCGCGCAAATGCTCCTGCGCTCGAAGCCTATCCTTTCGACGCGGACGTATCGCCGAGCGCTTCCGGCAGCGGATATGCCTCCACCTTCGCGCGCGCCGGGTTCAGGGTCGTCGCTCGCAGAACGCCGGCCCGCCCGATCATGCGCTATGATTTCAAGCAGATTGCCGATCATCGCCTGTAATGCTTGGATCGCTTGTCGAGCAAGCGCAGGCACTTCGAAATGAAGCCGGATCGTTTTCAACTTTTGGTCAGAGGCACAACGTGGATTACTTCACACGACGCAAGCCGTTCTCGGGCGCTGCGAAGTCAGCTTTCCCAGTCAGCACGTTGGCCACCGTGGCGGAGGACGAGCTGCGCCCTTTGTCGACGACACTTATCGGACGCCGTCCAGACGTCTCATTTCTGATGGAGCGGGCATCTATATTCCTGATCGGTTACATTTTCTACCAAGCGTGCGAGAGCATCACCTCGGCTTTTCGTTTCCGTCGCATTGTCTGCTGACACGATCGACAGATGGCTTTTTGCGGCAGAGATCAGCCAGGGTGATCCTTTCGCTGAATGAAAGTTGGAGCATCGCCTTCGTCGTTCTGCTGTTGGGCGAATATGTCGTCGAAATCGCCGAAGACATCTACGCCGCAGTACCTGATCTGGACGCTTCAGCCTATGCCAGTTTTGTCCGACAGAACCGAGACGTAATGCGTGCGATGCGCAGCAAGGCCACAAGCTATTGGAATGCCTATTACAGGCGTGCTTATCCCAACCGAAAATCCTATCCAGCCATTGCTGTCCTCAATCAACTCGATGCGTGGGCAAGTTAGGTCTTCATCAATCTTCTTGGCGCTGAAAGTCGAAACTCAAACGAAGTTGCCAGTCGCTTTTTTCACATCGGATGCCGGAAGACCCGGCGACGCCGCGCCGCGCTCAAATCTAGGTTAGGAACCCGAATTCCGGAGCCGCCCGCAGCCCCCATGCAGACCTGTGACTTCATCATCGTTGGCTCCGGTTCGGCCGGTTCGGTCCTGGCCGAAAGATTGTCGGCTTCCGGCCGGTCGCTAGAGCCACTTGGTAAAGCTTTGGATGCGATGGATGAGCTCGATAAGGTAGACCCTACGGACCCGTCGAACTGGGTAAATGGAGCCTATTAAGGAAATGCCTAAGCAGGAAGAATGGTCAAGCGAAGAAGACGCTCGTGCATACAGAGAAATCCGAGCATTGGTCGATAAATGGAAACGCCTCGGGCAGAAGACCTATCCGGATGGAACCGAGTGGATTGGCCATACCCCACATCGAGCGCCTCAAGCGTATTTGCGTCAGCTGTACGCACCACTTGACGCCATCGGAATTGGGCAGATGGAGTCTGAAATTTCGCGTCGACTCCCAGATAATTTCCGTTGCTTTCTCATGCTCCACAACGGGATAGGTCTGTTTGCGAATTATATAAGCGTCTATGGGCTGCGACGTAGCTGGTCACGCACGAATTTGGTGGAGGCGGGTCAACAACCCTTCTCCATACTGGAACCGAATGTACAGAGACGGCCAGGCAATGCACCAGACGATGTTCTCTTTATTGGTTCACTCGGGGATAATAGGAATTTAATTGGCATGAATCCGGACGGGGGGGTCTTTCGCTGGGAGAGTGATGATCCTCTGTCCGGTTCGACCAAGTCCTACTCAAGCGTGTTCACCTTCCTGCTGGAAGAAGCCAATGAGGCGGCGGCCCTGTTCGACCCGGATGGGCGCGAACACGACTGAACTCGGGCAGCAGGCACAGGCTGACATTCAGACTGAATATCCCCGGTCGCTTTTTTCACAACGGATGCCGGAAGACCCGGCGACGCCGCGTCGCGCCTAAGCCTAGGTTAGAGCCGAATTCCGGAGCCAGCCGCAGCCACCATGCAGACCTATGATTTCATCATCGTTGGCTCCGGTTCGGCCGGCTCGGTCCTGGCCGAAAGGCTGTCGGCTTCCGGCCGCTTCTCGGTGCTGGTGCTCGAGGCCGGCGGCAGCGACCGTCGCTTCTACGTGCAGATGCCGCTCGGCTACGGCAAGACCTTCTTCGACCCGGCGGTCAACTGGAACTACAAGGCCGAGCCGGATCCCGGCCTGGCCGGCAATGCCGACCACTGGCCGCGCGGCAAGCTGCTCGGCGGCTCGAGCTCGATCAACGCCATGGTCTGGATCAGGGGCGCGCGCGAGGATTTCGACGCTTGGGCAGCGGCCGGCAATCCCGGCTGGGGCTTCGATGACCTGCTGCCCGCCTTCAAGGCGCTGGAGGATAACCAGGCCGGCGCCGACCAATGGCGCGGCGTCGGCGGGCCGCTGCATGTCACCGACTGCTCGACCTCCGTCCATCCGCTCACCAAGCGCTATCTCGCCGCCGTCAACCAAGCCGGCCTGCCGCTCAACCCGGATTTCAACGGCGCCTCGCAGGAAGGCGCCGGCGTCTACCAGATCACCACCAGGAACGGCCGCCGCATGTCGGCGGCGCGCGCCTTCCTGCGCCCGGCGATGAAGCGCAAAAACGTCCGCGTCGAGATCAACGCGCTGGCGACAAAAATCCTGTTCGAGGGCAAACGCGCCGTCGGTGTCGAGTACCTCCAGAATGGAGAGACGAAAACCGCCCGCGCCGGCCGCGAGATCATCCTGTCGGGCGGCTCGGTCAATTCGCCCCAACTTCTCCAGCTCTCCGGTGTCGGTCCATCGGCGCTTCTTGCTGGTCTGGGCATTCCTGTCGTTCACGCCAACGAGAATGTCGGGGCAAACCTGCAGGACCATGTCGGCATCAATTACACTTTCAAGGGCAGGCTGCCGACGCTCAACCAGATCCTGCACCCATGGTGGGGCAAGCTGCTGGTCGGCATGCAATACGTGTTTTTGCGCTCAGGCCCGCTGTCGCTGTCGATGAACAATGCCGGCGGCTTCTTCCGCACCGATCCGGCCGCGGCGCGGCCCAACATGCAGCTCTATTTCCAGGCGTTTTCGACCGTCATTCCGAAGAGCGGCGAACGCCCGATCCTGACGCCCGATCCATGGCCGGGCTTTTCCATCGGGCTGTCCAATTGCCGTCCGTCGAGCCGCGGCGAAATCATGATCCGTTCCGCCAATCCGCGCGATTATCCCAAAATCGTCGCCAATGCCTTTTCGACCGAGGCGGACGTCGCTGAAATGCTGGCGGCGGTGAAATTCGTCAGGAAGATCGCCTCGATGCCGGCGATGGCCGAGATTATCGAGGAAGAGGTTTTGCCCGGTCCCTCGATCACCTCCGATGCGGATCTCATTCAGGATTTCAGGAAGCGCTCGGGCACCGTCTATCACCCGGTCTCGACCTGCCGCATGGGGCCGGACGCGGCGCGCGCCGTCGTCGATCCGCGCCTCAAGGTGCACGGCATCCAGGCGTTGCGCGTCATCGATGCCTCGATCTTTCCCGACAACATAACCGGCAACACCAACGCCGCCGCGATCATGACCGGATGGAAGGGCGCCGAACTGGTTCTGGAGGATCAGAAATGAAAATCACCGACGTCAAGACCTGGGTGGTCGGCAATCCGCCGCCCGGCATCGGCGGCAAGTATTTCATCTTCGTCAAGCTCACCACCGATGGCGGCGTCGTCGGCTATGGCGAAGCTTACAACGCCACCTTTTCGGCTCATGTCACGGCGAAAATGGTTGAGGACATGGCCGAACGCTATCTGATCGGCCGCGATCCGCACGACGTCGAGAATTTCTTCCGCCGCGCCTATTCGTCCGGCTTCACCCAGCGCCCCGACGTGTCCGGGATGGGATGCTTTTCGGCGCTCGAAATCGCCTGCTGGGACATTATCGGCAAGGAGGCCGGCAAGCCGGTCTACAAGCTGCTCGGCGGCCAGGTTCACGAAACGCTGCGTTCCTATACCTACCTCTACCCGCACAGCGGCAGCGTCCATTCGGAGGACGCCCGCGGCAAGAACGTCTACAACGACCCCGATCTGGCCGCCGCCTGCGCGCTCGAATATGTCGAGCAGGGTTTTAACGCGGTCAAGCTCGACCCGGCCGGTCCCTACACCGCCTTCGACGGCCACCAGCCGCGCCTCGTCGACATCGACCTCTCCGCCCGTATGGTCAAGGCGATCCGCGAGGCGGTCGGCACCAGGGCCGACATCCTGTTCGGTACGCACGGCCAGTTCACCGCATCGGGCGCGCTGCGCCTCGCCCGCGCCATCGAGCCCTATGATCCGCTGTGGTTCGAGGAGCCGGTGCCGCCCGACATGCCCGAGGTGATGGCGCAGGTCGCCCGCGCGACCTCGATCCCGATTGCCACCGGCGAGCGGCTAACAACCAAATTTGAGTTCGCCCGCGTCATCGAGAACCGTGCGGCGACCATTCTTCAGCCCGACCTTGGCCGCTCCGGCGGCATTCTCGAAACCAAAAAGATCGCCGCCATGGCCGAAGCCTACCACATCCAGGTCGCGCCGCACTGCTACTGCGGACCGATCGTCGGCGCCGCCAACATCCAGCTTGCGGTGACGCTGCCCAATTTCCTCATTCTGGAATCGCTGAAACAGTGGGACGGTTTTCACGCGAAGCTGCTCAAGAAGAAGATCGAATGGCGGGACGGCAACGTCATCCCGTCGAAGGAGCCAGGCCTCGGTGTCGAACTCGACGAAGCCGTCTGCGAGGCGCATCCCTGGACCGGCAAGGACCTGCATTTGCAGATGCTGCAGACGCCGTTGATGCCGTGAGCGCGCGTCAGAGCTATGCCTTCGTCGGTCTTGGCCATCTCGGCGGCCAGCTCGCCGCCAACCTGATCCACAACGGCTTTGCCGTCACCGTATTCGACCGCGACCAGGCGGCCGTCGAGCGGCTGGTGATGCTTGGTGCCGATGCCGCCAACAGCCCGGCTGATGCCGCTGGCCGCGCCGGCAATGCGATCACCTGCC
Organism: Mesorhizobium sp. M0701; assembly: GCF_040320365.1. Lineage (NCBI taxonomy): Bacteria > Pseudomonadati > Pseudomonadota > Alphaproteobacteria > Hyphomicrobiales > Phyllobacteriaceae > Mesorhizobium > Mesorhizobium sp. M0701. Next base: position 118,852 of record NZ_JAMYPO010000006.1, on the reverse strand, counting down.
TGCCCTCGCCAAAAGTCAGCGAGGCGGTGCTGGCCGGCCCCGGCGGATTGCTCGAAGGCCTGCCCGCAGGCGGCAGTTGGATCGAGATGTCGACCACTAGCCAAGACGAGATCGTGCGCCTTGCATCCCTCGCCTCGGCAAGAGGCGTCGAGACGCTCGAATGCCCGGTCACCGGCGGCGTGCATCTGGCAGCCGTCGGACAGATCACCGCGCTGGTCGGCGGCGACGCAGCGCTTTATGCGCGCCACCGCCCTGCCGTCGAGGCGATGTGCGCGCGCTCGTTCCTGATGGGTCCGGTCGGCTCGGCGGCGGTGATCAAGGTCATCACCAACATGCTGGCCTTCATCCATCTGGTCGCCGCCGGCGAAGCGCTGATGCTGGCCAAAAAGGGCGGGCTCGACCTTGCCCAGTCCTATCACGCCATCGTCGCCTCCTCCGGCAACAGCTTCGTCCATGAGACCGAAAGCCAGCTGGTGCTGAACGGCTCCTACGACATCGGCTTCACCATGGATCTGGCGTTGAAGGATCTCGGCTTCGCCCTCGGCATGGGTGAAAAATTCGGCGTGCCGCTCGAGATTGCCTCGCGCGTCGACGCAATCTTCAGGCAAGGCAAGCAGGCCTATGGCGGCAGCGCCTGGTCGACGATGATCGTGAAACTGCTCGAGGATGCCGTCGGCACCGACCTGCGCGCACCCGGTTTCCCGGCTAAACTCGCAAGTTGATATTGGCCGGATTATCAATCGATTTCAGTCGATTGGAGAGATCGCCGGAACCAGAGCCGCAGTCAACTGAATCAAAGTCTTAACAGCTTGATTCAATATCTCAGCGTCAATGCGCCGGGCAGGATCTCGAAAGTCGCTGGTATGCGACCCGGCGATTCGCCGTCTATGTCGATCAGCGCGGCGTTCTTTTGCACATCGCCGAGCGGCTCGACAACCACTTTCTTGCCGCGCAGGATGGTGATCGCAGGATGGTTGCGGTGCCGCCCGCCATAGAGCAGGCGGATGTCCCAGATCAGCTTCAGCTTGCCGGCGGCGCGCAGGATGACGATGTCGAACTCGCCATCGTTAAGCTCGGCGTCGGGCGCGATCATCATGCCGCCGCCGAAGAATTTGCCGTTGGCCACCGCCACCAGCGCCATGCGCACCTCGACCGGGGCACCGTCGTCGATGGTGATCGCAACGTCCTGGAAGCGGTAACGGAGGAATTCCCAAACCGTGCGCCAGTAGAACAGCGCCTTGGCCGAAACCTTGCCCTTGCGCTTGTCGGCATTGACCGCGCGGTCGGTGGCGCCGGACAGCCCCAGGCTGGCGATGTTGATGAAATGGCGGCTGGCCAGCGCGCCATGGTCGTCGACATAGCTGATGCAGCCGGCATCGACCTTGCGCGGCTTGGCCCCGGCAATCCGCTTCAGCGTCAGATCGACATTGTTCGACAGGCCGAGCCCGCGGGCGAAGTCGATGCCGGTGCCGCAAGGCAGCAGCCCGAGTTCGGCCGTCCGGCCGCTTTCCCGGAAAGCCTTCAGCAGCCCGTCGGCGACTTCGCTGGCGGTGCCGTCGCCGCCGGCCGCGATCACCAGCTCGAAGCCGATGGCGGCAAGGTCGAGCGCCAGCCGTTCGGCATCGCCCTCGGCCTGCGTTTCACGCAGCTCGAAATCGCCGAAATGTCTTTTCAGCGAAGCCGCAACCTCGGGCCAATGCCGCTTGAGCCTGCCGCCGCCGGCGATCGGATTGAGAACCACCGCGACCTTCAAGCCTGCCTCCCCAAGGCCATCGAACACGCCTTCCAATCATTTGCCGGCATTGAAGCCCGCGCCGGCCCGCGGGGCAAGATCGAATGTCCGACAATGCGGCTTCCGCATCGAGGCGGCAAATCCCGGCCGGCGGCGGCAGAGATCGGAAAGTCGCTATTTTGGCAGGGTCAGTCCCCGATAATCCCGCTATTCACAGGCTTGCGGCAGTTTCGCCAAACGCTTATCCCCCGTACATTAAACCCATCTCAGGCGGCTACCGATCGCCACGCCGAAAGGCAAAGCGGAACGGCGGATTTCCTGAGGCCCGTACGGCCCTGAACGAGAACAGGCTTGCCTGTTGGAGGGATGGAAGCCGAGACCTACGGGGCCGCGGAAAGCGTGCGAACGCCGACGGCGGACCGATGCTGCCATGAAGGACGGCAAAAACCTTCGATGGCGCGCTGGGCAAAGCTCGCAAGAGTGGAGACCGGCGTGGTCCGGAACGGACGCTGCCCTCGGGCGGCGACTGGCAGGACCGTCAAAATCAAGGCCGGCATGGCGCGACATCTTTCGGGAGTTGCTGCCGCGACCGTGTCCTGATCTGACAGGGAGGCGCTGGGAGAAATCCCGGCGCCGACTGTCTTTGTGGCTCCGCCTGACGATTTTGCCGGCGACGCTTCACCCCACGCCAAAATCAGCTACTATCCATTGGCCGTCGGGGGCCGTTTGAAAGGGCTGACGGCAGGGGGACATTTCATGACGCTCATCCAAAAGCTTGCTGTTGCCTATGCTTTCCTGTTCTTCGGTGTTGTTGCCATCGGCTATGTGCCGGCCTTCAACGATGCCGGCGGCAATCTGTTCGGCCTGTTCTCGCTGCAGTGGTATGATGATTTGCTGCACGCCTTCTCCGGCGTCTGGGCGCTGGCCGCCGCCTTCATCTCGCACCGCCAGGCGGTGTTCTATTTCAAGCTGTTCGGCTCGGTCTATCTGTTCGACGGCGTGCTCGGGCTGGTCACCGGTTCCGGCTGCCTCGATGGCGGCATCTTCATCAACGGCTTCCGCTCCCTGAACGACATCGAATTCCCGGCCCGCTTCTTCGCCAACCTGCCGCACATCGTCATCGGCGGCTTCGCCGTCTACGTCGGGTTCTGGATGTCGAAACGTGTGTACGACCATTTCGCCACGGCCTGACCGGCCATGTTCCTGTTCCGCTGGCTGAAGCGCATCATCAAGGCGATCCTCTGGCTCGTCGTCATTGTCGTGTTGATCCCGATCGCCGGGCTGGCCTACGGCTTTCTCACGACGCCGTCGCTGGACACAACGCCATTGCCGGGCGTCGCCGAGGGTGCCCCGCCAAAGGCGCTGGCCGACAAGATCCGTGCCGAGATTCCCGGCTACCAGCGGCCGGAGGAATCGACCTTTCTTACCTATCCGGAATGGGCCATCGTCTACGCCGCCCGCGAATATGCCGGCTTCGTCGACAAGAACCAGCCGAGCGGTTTTCCCTATCTCTCCCATATCGGCCGCTTCTGGCAGGACTATGCGATGGTCATCCGCGCCAGCTCCACCTACAAGTTCAACCTCGACAACCACCAGATGCTGGTGGTCATCGGCACCAGTCACACGATCGAGCACGCCATCCAGTGGGCCTATGAAAATACGATCGGCCGCGTCACCGAAGCGACAGCCGGCAAGCGCACCGCCGTCGACATCTACCAGGCCAAGGTGGCGGCCGATTATGCCGGTTTTCTCGACCAGGTGCCGTGGTACCAGTTTCCCTATGCCGAAAAGCGTGCCGGCCTGTTTGCCGTCCAGCCGGCAGCGGACGACAGCGCCGTCCGCACCAGCGAACGCAAGCTCGCTTTCGGCCTCGCCGACACGATCAAGCAGGGCTATGCCGATCTGATCAAGTCGGCGCTCGCCGCCACCACCGATCCCGCCTTGCTCGATATTCATGTCTGGGCCAAGGGTCCGGTCGGCGAGGTGACGCGCAACGAACCCGACACCTTGCTTGAGCGCGATCTCGGCGCCGACGGCGCGATCTTCGTCACCAGACGCTATCAGGTGTTCACCGACATGATCCCGCGCCTGATCGGCAAGGGCGTCTCCTTCGTCGAGATCGGCGGCAATGACGAGATCATGGTCACCATGCTTTCCAATGACGAGATCAATGTTCCCGAAGGTGCACGCACCTTGTTCAGCTACCCGCTTCCGGCGGAACCTTCGACGCGCCGCACCGGCCTGACCGTCGCCGTGCGCAAGCTGCACATCGTTCTGCCGGCGCTGATGACGGCGGGCGCCAGGCTCGAGCATGTCTACGATTACTGAGGCCTTTCGGTCACAGCCGGCCTCGGCAGGACGTTGCGTGATGCTCCGTCACGCTCATTCCACAATCGCGGCCAAATCCCGCCTTGTTCCGCAACGATTGATGATGCCGTAGACACGTTGTCTTGCGCACATGTGCCAGGCAACTCGGAGGGACACGACCGTGATCAAGACCGCCCTTGTCGCCATGACCATCGTCGGCTGCGATTGCGACGCCAGGCTTTGCGAATATATCGGCGAGACGCCTGCCAAATGGTCGACCATCGCCGAATGCGAAGCGGCGATGAAAAGCCAGATGCTGCACGAGCGCAATTTCGACTATCCGCTGGTCTCCGGCATCTGCCGGACACAGAACTCGTCTTCGTCATCGCAGCTCGCTGCGACCGGTTCCGAGCCTGAATTGACGACGGCCAGCACCGCAGCGACAGACCCGCTGCCACCGGAACTGAGCCATCGGCCCAGTGCTGCGGTCGGAACGCAGGCCACGGCGACGGAAACGGAAGCCGTCCGGCCGGTCGCCTATGAAGCGGCGGTCGATGGCGGCAGCGCCCTGCTCTACCGCACGAAGGCCGGCTACGCCGTGGTCAAGACCGATCTCGGCCGCGCCGCATCGGCAACGATCGGCATCGCCAGGCGTTCGGCGAACTGGCTGGCGGCGAAGCTGCCTGACGGTCTGTAGCCGCCGCTTCAGGCCGTGCCGATCAGTGCCTTGACGGCGCGATAAAAAATCGACGAAAACAGCTCGCCCGGATCGTATTGCAGCTTCTTCGCCAGGAAGGACGGCAGTTCCGGATAGGAGGCAAGCAGTTCCTTGCCTGTGTAGTGGAGCTGGTAGGGCAGGAAAAAACGCCCGCCATGCTTGATCGTCACGTCGATCAGCGCCCTTGTCAGCGCCCGCATCCTGGCATTGCCGTCGGAGTCTGTCGGCTGATTGATGTAGAGCACCAGCGAATAGGCCGGCTCCGGCGCATAATTCAGCGCCACATCCTCCTTGTGGACGATGCGTACCGACGCGTTGAGCACCGGCAGGGTCTGGTTGCGCAGGATCTCGCGCGCTTCCGCGATGAACGGGTTATAGGCCGCCCGCGGGATGAAATACTCGTGCAGGATGTCGGTCTCATCGAGCAGATCGTTGAACAGATAGGGCACTGAATCGTGCATCGGATTGTTGCGCGTGACGAGGCAGGCCTCGCCCTCGGCCATTGCCGTCGTCCGCGCCACCGTGCAGCTCTCGAATTGCGGCTCCAGCGTCTTTTCGGTGAACCATTTCAGCTCCTGGAACAGGCTGCCCCATTTCGCCAGGTTGATGATCATCCGCTTGAGCCCGACCGAACCCGGTTCACCGATTGCCGGCTGGTCGGCCGGCGGCTGGTCGGCCACCTTGTCATAGCGGTAGACGATCATATCCTCGAGGAAATTGCCCGGCGCAGTCGACAGATGCCCATAAAACAGACCGATCGCCCTGTTTGGCTCCAGAACCTCGGCGAAGAACGTCGGGAAATCGTCCGATTTGATGATCTCGCGCGAGGTCCGGTAGACGGCGTTGTCGACGATGTCGAGTGTCGCCTCCAGCACCACGCCGAACAGGCCGTAGCCGCCGACGACGTGGCGGAACAGCTCGGTATTTTCGGCCGGTGAGCAGGTCGTCACCGAACCGTCGGCCAGCATAACCCGCATCGATCGGATCGAGCCGGCGACCGAGCCGGCCTGGTGGTCCATGCCATGCGCGTTGACCGACAGCGAGCCGCCGACCGAAAAGATATCGGTCGACTGCATCGCCTTCACCGCGAAGCGCGGGTGCAAAAGGTTCTGGATGTCGTGCCAGCGCGCGCCCGGCTGCAAGGTGATCGTCTTCGCCGTCGGGTCGACGCTGACCCTGTTGAACTTGCGCATGTCGAGGACCAGTGCGTTGTCGTCGAAAGCGTGTCCGCCCATCGAATGGCGCACCGCTGCGACCGAGACTTTCAGGCCATTGGTGCGGGCAAAGGCCAGCGCGCTCGCAATGTGGTCTTCCTCGCTGACTTCGATAACGCCGTAGACCGGCGTCATCGACAGGCCGCTGGCATCATTGATGTCGCCGCCCTTGGTCAGCCATGGCAGCGACGGATCGTAGGCTGGCGGGCCCTCCAGCGGCTTCTGCGCCAGGTCAATTCCATCAAGGTCGGCGATGCGTCCGGAATTCTTCTGCCCCGACGGACCGCGCGCCAGCCGCGCCACGGTTGTCCCGCCCCACAGCATCGCCCCGCCGACCACCGCCGCACCCAACAGCAGCCGCCGCGACAGGCGAAACCCCTTGCGTTCTTCGAACATAGCCCCACCCCACTGTCCCAGGAATAGCGCCTGATGGAGACAAAAACCAGTTGCCATCAGACGTTCGGCAAATGATGATCACAGTCGTTCTGGCGAAAGCGTCGAAAGCAGCCGCACCATGAAGCTTGCCATCCGTGCCACGATTGCCCTGCTACTCGCGTTTGCTCCGGTCTCAGCCGACGCCCAAAGCGGTGAGAAGGGAGTCCTCGGTGTGGCAAGGGACGATCCGGAGATGGCGGCGGCGATTGAGCAGGCCCGCGCCAGCCTAGATGACTTCCTGATCCTGTCCGAGGCGCCGCCGTCTGGAACAGCCACGTTCAAATTGAAGGTAAGGATCGAAGACGGAACCGCGACGGAACATTTCTGGATCATTCCCTTTCACCGAACGGCGAGCGGATTTGCCGGAATTTTAGCAAACGAGCCGCAGGCAGTGCACAACGTCGTCGCCGGCCAGGAGATCGAATTCACCCGGGACGAAATTTCGGACTGGGGATACACCAAGAACGGCCATCAGGTGGGCAGCTTTACCGTCTGTGTGATGCTCAAGAAGATGTCGAAGGAAGACGCGGACTATCTCCGCGACAATTACGGCTTCGACTGCTGATGTCCGAGCGCGAGGCGCTTTAGCCGCTACCCCGCCTCCTCGTCCTGCGCCCCAATCTTGCGCACCAGCGCCGCGGTCGCCAGGATCGTGCCCATGTCGGCGATCATCGGCGCGACATGATTGGCATAGTCGAGCGGCACAGAGATGTCCGGCAGCTCGAAGAAGTTCTTCGTCTGCGGAAGCAGCAGAAAGCCGTCGCTGCCGTTGAGCGCGACGCGTGCCGGTTCCTTCGGCCATGTTTCGCCAAGCCATTCGAGTGCCTGCGCCAGCCGGCCGGTCACCAGCGGCCGCGCCGCCTCGATATTGTCGGTGCGGAACTCGTAGGCGGCGTCGAGTTCGGGTACGCCGCTGGATAGTTCCTGCATCTTGCTGCCGAAGATGCCGCGGAAGAAGCCGAGGACTTTGTTGGTCCGGCGCGCGGCCACCAATGTGCCGGGGAACGGCACGATCATCTCGAAGGCGACGATGACGCCCTTGAACACTGCCGTCGTGCTCTTGCCCGTCCCTTCCCGGAGATCTGCTTCGTAAAGCTCGAACGGAAACCCCTCATAACGGCCGGAAAAAAAACATCGTCGAAAGACTGCTGGTTGAACGGACCAACCATCTCGCGCGGCAGCCGGTCGAACGAATTCGGCTTGACGTTGTGCCGATACCGCATCTCCTCGATGAAGCCGAAGATGATCGGCAACAGCGTGCTGCGGAACGACTGCTGCAATTTGCGCGCCGGCTTGATCGCCTGGAAATAGAGCAGGATCGCCGCCAGGAAGCCGCCGATGTAGAGAAACACATGCGGGGTCGAGACCCACTGCTCGTTGGGGTCGGCAACCCCGTTGAAGAGCCAGGCGACAAACGCGACGAACACCAGCACCAATCCGACGAACAGCGGCACCCGCCAGCGCGTCCGGCGATGGGCCGAAGCTCGTTGCGCCTCATAGGCCTCGATGTTCTTCCTGAGGCCGGCGATCACCGCTTCGCTCGGCATGAAATCCGCAGTTTCCATCACCCACCCGCCGCCACAAGCCTGCCCGCGCCGGGCATGATAGCCGGTTTGGTGGACTGCGTCAGCGCACGGCACCGAAGACCGCATCGAGGCGGGCTAGAACCCTTTGCCTGGATTTTCCCGCCAGCGTTTCAACCGGGACCAGCCGCTCGTGATCGCCGGCGCGCAGCCGCATGAAGGCATGCAGCCGGTAGGCGGCGATGGCCCCGCGCGTGCCGGGATCGTCGCTGATCTCGACGACGAGAATGGCGCCGATGCGGCCGGGCCATGGCTGCCGCGCGAAGGCGGTGCCGATGAAATCGCCGAGCCCATAGGCAACGAGCGTCTTACCGATCCGCTCGATCGGCTGCACGACATGGGCATGATGTCCGGCGATCAGGCCGACGCCATGTTCGGCCAGAAGCCGCGCCAGTGCCCGCGTCTTCGCACGCGGAAAATGCCGGAATTCCCAATCCCAATGCGGCACCGCGCAGAGGAGGTCGACACCCGAAGCGGCAGCGTGCGGCCATTGCGTCGGATCGGCTTGCATCGAGACTCGGCCCGCGAACTGGGCCGCGTCGGAATTGCGCCACAAGGTAAAGGCGGCAAGACCGATGGTCAGCGAACCAACCGCAAACCGCTCGACCGGAGCCGCAGTGCCTATCGTGCGGATGCCTAATTGCTCCAGCGCGGCGACGGTCTCGTCGAAGCCGGCAATACCCTGGTCGAGCACATGGTTGTTGGCCAGCGACAGCACCAGTTTTTCACGCGAAATGCCGGCGGCGGCCAGCGCCTCGGCAAGGAACCGCTCGCTCATCGCGTGGTGCGTACCAAGCCTGGTGCCCAAAACAGCGCTCGGCCGCTCCACCACCGGGCTTTCGCAATTGCCGACCACCAGATCGGCCGAGGCAAGCAGTGCCGCGATCGCCGGATCGCAGTCCGGCGCGCTGCGATTGGCCACCGCCGAGATATCGCCGACGAAAGCCAACCGCACCACCCGTGCCGGCGGCGGCTCGATCAGGGTCGCTGCCGCAGGCGCAAAGCCGCGCGCGTCGCCATCGAGCGAAGGCCGGAGGAAGCGTGGCAGCCAGGACAGTTTGTAGGAAAGCGGATAGTTCGACACGCGACGCCCAATCGTTTGCCTTGTGTAGACCGTCCGCCGGATTGATTGAAGCGTCGACTGTTGTGGGTGAACCACAGGGCCACAGGCGCAGCGAACCAAATGCGTGTATGATCCACTGCGGAGCGACAAAAGGGGCGATCACGATGAAGCGTTTTTCCAGGCTGGTGGCGTGCGCCATCATTCTTCTCCTGCCGCTGGCTTTACCCAGCGCCGCGGCTCCCGAAGCGGCGGCCCTGTTTGAGGCAAAAATCGTAGCCGAACGCGACAGCGCTCTTGCCGCTTTGGAAGCCGCCGCGCCAGGCGATCCGGCAGCCGCCTACGCCGCCGGCGCCGGCGAATTCTTCACCGCGCTGGAGATCCTGGCTGGCGGTCTGCACCGCCACGGTTTCGACAGCCCGCAATCGTTCATGCTGCCGCTGATGCGGCTGCCGGTGCCGGACAATGCCAATCCCGAGCCGCTGAACTACGAACAATTCCGCGCCATTCTCGTCGCCTTCCGCGACCGGCTGGAGAAATCCGCAGCCACGCTGGGTTCGGTACCCGCCGACGCGGACATCGGCATGGTCATCGACCTCACCCGCCTCGGCATCGACCTCAACGAGGACGGCACGATCGCGCCGGACGAAAGCGCCGCGGCGATCATGGCGTCTCTGTCACGCGGCGGCGGTGCGCCAGACGCGGCCGCGCCCGCCCTCACTTTCCGCTTCGACCGCGCCGACGGCTACTGGCTGCAGGGTTATGCCGAGTTCCTGATGGCGCAGGCCGACTTCTGGCTGGCGCATGATTTCAAAAACACCTTCGACGGCTCCTTCCACATGCTGTTCCCGCGCGCAAAACTGCCACTGCAGGACACGCTCGTTCCGCTGGACGGTGGCATGGGCGGCGGCATTCTGTCGTCCGAATGGCGTCTCGCCGATTTCATCTCCCTGGTGCATCTCATTAACTGGCAAGTGGTCGAGCCTGAGCGCCGGCAAGCGGCACGCCGCCATCTCATGGAAATGATCCGGCTGTCGCGCGAGGACTGGAAAGCCATCCGAGCCGAGACCGACAATGACCGTGAATGGCTGCCCGGCCCGCAGCAGAAAGGCGCCAGCCCGCTCACCGGCCTCGAAGTCGGCGAACAGCAGGTGCAGGCCTGGCTCGCCGCCTTGGCCATGGCCGAGGATCTGCTGGAAGGCCGCACCTTGCTGCCGCATTTCCGCATCGCCGACAAAGGCATCAACATGAAGCGCTTCTTCGACGAGCCGAAGCCCTTCGACCTGGTGCTGTCGATCACCGGTCCGGCCATCGCGCCCTATCTCGAACGCGGCAAGATTCTCACCAGCGAGGAGTTCAACCAGATCCAGCGCCAGTTCGGCGGCGCCGGGTTTCTGACGTTCGCGCTTTGGTTTAATTGAGGGCGTGCTTAGACCCTGCTCCTGACAGCCTGCTGTCAGGAGCCAAATTGCGCCTCGCGCCACCGGCCACTCCGCTCTTTCCATTTTGGCCGATACCTCCCATATTCGGGCCATGGCCAGACTCCCCGACAAGAAAACGCCTCCGCCGGCGAATGACGAGCGCGCTTCACCGCCCAAGCGGCGCAGTCCGCTGACCGATTTCCTCGATGCGTCGGAGCCCCTGTACAAGGGCGGCTTTGCCGAGGCGCCGCAGACCGAGTTCACCGGCGCCCCGCTGACCGGCTCGATCGCCGACTGGGCCGAGCAGATAGAGCAGGAAGCCGAGAAGGAAGGGCGCCAAATCTCCCCCCTCGAGGGGGAGATGTCGCCGAAGGCGACAGAGGGGGTCGCCGGAGGCAGCGCGGGACGCAAAGGAACGCCGAGTACTGCCGCACCGACCCCACCCGGCGGCTCCGCCGCCACCCTCCCCTCGAGGGGGAGGGAAGGCGCCAAGTCTGCCAAGAAAATCCCGGAGCGCTCCTCTTCCCCCGGCCGTACTGCACGCGGCACCTCGATGGGCGGCGCGGCTTCGGCGCGGGAGCGCACTGCGGCCGGTCTCAACCCTGTCGCTGGCCTCGATGTCTCCCTGGAAGAAGCCGAGACCATGGCTTCGGGCGGCGTCACCGCGACCGTCGCGGCGCTGTCGGCACTGATCGAATCCGGCAATCCGCTGCACAAGGACGGCGTGCTGTGGACGCCGCACCGTCCTGCCCGGCCGGAGAAATCCGAAGGCGGCATCGCCATCAGGATGGTCTCGGATTTCGAGCCGGCCGGCGACCAGCCGACCGCGATCAAGGATCTCGTCGAGGGCGTCAACAGCAACGACCGTACCCAGGTGCTGCTCGGCGTCACCGGCTCGGGCAAGACCTTCACCATGGCCAAGGTGATCGAGGAGACGCAGCGCCCCGCTCTGATCCTGGCGCCCAACAAGACGTTGGCCGCGCAGCTCTATTCCGAGTTCAAGAAATTCTTCCCGGAAAACGCCGTCGAGTATTTCGTCAGCTACTACGACTATTACCAGCCGGAGGCCTATGTGCCCCGGACCGACACCTACATCGAGAAGGAATCCTCGATCAACGAGCAGATCGACCGCATGCGCCATTCGGCGACGCGCTCGCTGCTCGAGCGCGACGACGTCATCATCGTCGCCTCGGTGTCCTGCATTTACGGTATCGGCTCGGTCGAGACCTATACGGCGATGACCTTCCAGATGCAGATCGGCGACCGGCTCGACCAGCGCGCGCTGCTCGCCGACCTCGTCGCCCAGCAATACAAGCGCCAGGACATCAATTTCGTCCGCGGCTCGTTCCGGGTGCGCGGCGACACGATCGAGATCTTCCCGGCTCACCTCGAGGACCGCGCCTGGCGCATCTCGCTGTTCGGCGACGAGATCGAGGCGATCACCGAATTCGACCCGCTGACGGGCCAAAAGACCGGCGAGCTGAAGAGCGTCAAGATCTATGCCAATTCGCACTATGTGACGCCACGCCCGACCTTGAACCAGGCCATCAAGTCGATCAAGGAAGAGCTCAAGCACAGGCTGGTCGAACTCGAACGGGCCGGTCGGTTGCTCGAGGCGCAGCGGCTTGAGCAGCGCACCCGCTTCGACCTGGAGATGCTGGAAGCGACGGGCTCCTGCGCCGGCATCGAGAATTACTCGCGCTATCTGACCGGCCGCCAGCCGGGCGATCCGCCGCCGACCTTGTTCGAATACATCCCCGACAACGCTTTGGTCTTTGTCGACGAAAGCCACGTCACCATACCGCAGATCGGCGGCATGTATCGCGGCGACTTTCGCCGTAAGGCGACGCTGGCCGAGTATGGGTTCCGCCTGCCGTCCTGCATGGACAACCGGCCGCTGCGCTTCGAGGAGTGGGACGCCATGCGCCCGCTTTCCGTTGCGGTTTCCGCAACGCCCGGCGGTTGGGAGATGGAGCAGTCCGGCGGTGTCTTCGCCGAACAGGTCATCCGCCCGACCGGCCTGATCGATCCGCCGGTCGAGGTGCGCCCGGCCAAGACGCAGGTCGACGATGTCGTGGGCGAAATCCGCGAGACCACCAGGGCCGGCTACCGCACGCTGGTCACAGTGCTGACCAAACGCATGGCCGAGGACCTGACCGAATATCTGCATGAGCAAGGCATTCGCGTGCGCTACATGCACTCCGACATCGACACGCTGGAGCGCATCGAGATCCTGCGCGACCTGCGCCTCGGCGCTTTCGACGTGCTGGTCGGCATCAACCTGTTGCGCGAAGGCCTCGACATTCCCGAATGCGGCTTCGTCGCCATTCTTGACGCCGACAAGGAAGGCTTCTTGCGCTCCGAAACATCGCTGATCCAGACCATCGGCCGCGCCGCCAGAAACGTCGACGGCAAGGTCATCCTCTACGCCGACCAGATCACCGGCTCGATGGAGCGGGCGATGGCCGAGACCAACCGCCGCCGCGAAAAGCAGATGGAGTGGAACGCGGCCAACGGCATCACCCCGGAATCGGTCAAGTCGCGCATTTCGGACATCCTGGACTCGGTCTACGAGAAGGACCATGTCCGCGCCGACATCTCGCAGTTCACCGACAGCGCCGGCGCGATGATGGGCAACAATCTGAAGGCGCATCTCGACGCGATGGACAAGCAGATGCGCGACGCCGCCGCCAACCTCGATTTCGAGAAGGCGGCCCGCATCCGCGACGAGATCAAGCGGCTGCGCGAGATGGAGCTGTCCATCTCCGACGATCCGCTGGCCAAATATGCCGACATGGAAAGCCCGGTCTCAGGCCGCGAAAAGGGCAAGCACAACAAGGGCCGTGCCATACACCGGGCGGTCGACGACGACGGCAAGGGTCTCTTCCGTAAGCCCGCGCTCGACGAGATGGGGGCCGACGGTGCCGTGCCGGTCAAGAAACCGCTCTTCGCAAAACCCTCGCTCGACGCCATGGGACCCGGCACCGACATGCCGACCCCTGCCGGCGCAGTGTCGCGTTCGCTGTTCAAGAAGCAGTCGGCAGAAGAGGCGCACGGCTCCGATTTCGGCATCCCCGGCGAGCCGATAAAACCGTTGTTCAAGAAGAATTCGCTCGATGAGATGACCGTGCGGCGGACGGAAAAGCCGGTCGAGGGAAAAGTTCCGGCGAAGCAGCAGCCGATCTCCGCCCGTGTGGGGGAGATGCCCGGCAGGGCAGAGGGGGGCGCGAAGGATCGCGACGATTTTGCAAAACCCATTGTCCGCCAGCGCGCCGGCATCGGCTCCTACGAAGACCCCGCCGACGCCCGCCGTGAAAAGCGCCGGCCCGGCAAGACGGGTCGGCCGGGACGGTAGCGAGCTTCCCTTCTCCCCTTGTGGGAGAAGGTGGATCGGCGCGCAGCGCCGATACGGTTGAGGGGTGCTGGACGGATCGCCGTCGGTGCCAAGCTGGAGCACCCCTCATCCGACCGCTTCGCGGCCACCTTCTCCCACAAGTGGAGAAGGGGGAGCCTAGCCACTTGCCATCGGCCCTACCCTTGGTGTAGCCAGTTTCTACAACTCGAACGTCTTGAAAGGAGGGCTGCGTGTTATTTTCTCACCACCGTCAGCGCGGCCCTGTCCCTGCCCTGCGAGCTTGCTTGCAGGGCTGACCAGGGACGGTCCGGGTTTTTCTTCCCGCTTCGATTTTTTTGGTCCGCCCTTCGTGGTGCTGCAACGCTGAGCCTGATGGCCAGCCTGCGCACCGTCAAAGTGCATTGAACCGGAATTCACTCCGGACAGACCAGAGAAATCGACATGGCCCTGATCAGCCTCAAGTCTCTCGGCGTCACCATGAGTGCGCCGCTCTTCTGCAACCTCGACCTCACGATCGGCACCGGCGACCGACTCGGCATCGTCGCCGCCAATGGTCGGGGCAAATCCACTTTGCTGAAGTGCCTGACCGGCGAGATCGAGCCGACATCAGGCGACATCACCCGCACGCGCGGCCTGCGCGTCGGCTATGTCGAGCAAGTCGTCCCCGCAGCGCTCGCCTGGCGCAGCTTTCATGAGGTGGTGGCCGACGCCTTGCCGGCCGAGCAGGCCGAAAGCGAGCAATGGCGCGTTGACGTGGTTCTCGACTCGCTCGACGTGCCGCAGCCGATGCGAGCGCGGCCGATGCGGGCCTTGAGCGGCGGCTGGCAAAGGCTGGCGCTGATCGCCCGCATCTGGGTCACCAACCCCGACGTCCTGCTTCTCGACGAGCCGACCAATCACCTCGATCTCGGCAAGATCAGCCAGCTCGAGACCTGGCTGAACGCGCTGCCACGTGAGGTGCCGCTGGTGATTGCCAGCCACGACCGCGCTTTTCTCGATGCTACGACCAACCGGACGCTGTTCCTGCGCCCCGAACAGTCGCCGGTATTCTCGCTGCCCTATTCACGAGCCAGGGACGCATTGAGCGAAGTCGATGCCTCGACCGAGCGCAAATTCCAGCGCGACATGAAAGTGGCGCAGCAGCTGCGCCGGCAGGCCGCCAAGCTCAACAATATCGGCATCAATTCCGGCAGCGACCTTTTGACGGTCAAGACCAAGCAGCTCAACCAGCGGGCAGAGCGTCTGGAAGAAGCGGCAGCGCCGGCACACCGCGAAAGATCGGCGGGCGCGATCAAGCTCGCCAATCGCGGCAGCCATGCCAAGGTGCTGATCACGCTCGACGATTTGGTGGTCGGAACACCTGACGGCACGGTTCTGTTCAGCACCGGCAAGCGCCACATCTGCCAAGGCGACCGCATCGTCCTGCTCGGCCGTAACGGCGTCGGCAAGTCACGGCTGATCGGCCTGATCCGGAACGCCATCGTCGAGCCGGAAACGGCGGCGCGAAGCCTGAAGGTGACGCCGTCGACGGTGCTCGGCTATAGCGACCAGGCATTGTCGGGCATCGGCGGCGACGACACGCCGCTGGCGATGCTCTCGCGCAGATTCGATGTCGGCGAGCAGCGCGCCCGCTCGCTGCTGGCGGGCGCCGGCGTCAGCATCGACATGCAGGAGCGCAGGATCGGCGTGCTGTCGGGCGGACAGAAGGCGCGGCTGATGATACTGGCGCTGAGGCTCGCCAATCCCAATTTCTATTTACTCGACGAGCCGACCAATCATCTCGATATCGATGGTCAGGAAGCACTGGAAGCGGAATTGCTGGAACATCAGGCGAGCTGCCTGCTTGCCTCGCACGACCGCTCCTTCATCCGCGCGGTTGGCAACCGCTTCTGGCTGATCGAGAAACGGCGATTGACCGAGATCGACAGCCCGGAGGAGTTCTTCCGGGAGGTTGCCGAAGCCGGCGGCTGAAGGCTTGCGGAAAAAAATTCCGGCGCTCTGTCGGATGATGATCGCATGCCACGTCCTTGGGTTGCCGACACGGTGATGCCGGCGCCAATCGAGGAGAAAGCATCATGTCTATTCTGTCATCCATAGGTTACGCCGTGACGCGTTACTCGGCGGCTCGCGCCCGTTATCGCAGCGAACGCGCCATCCTTTCGTTGCCGATCGAGCTGCGCAAAGATATTGGCTGGCCGGAAATCGTCGTCGACGCGCAAAACAGCCCGCGGATTCGCATCGAAGGTTGAAAGGTGGCAGTTGGCCGTCGCGGCAGGCGCCATTTCGAATCCAAAAAACCATCGGCCGTGTAGGATCGTCGCCGTTCCGTTCGTCCTGTGGTCCGCAAAGGCAAACCAGACGCAAAGAGGAGCATGACATGAATGACCAGCCGCAGACCCAGCCCGCCGCCAAAGTGCTTGGCGGATTGACGCCCTACCTTCAGCTGGACGGCGCTTTCAAAGCCGCAGAATTTTACCAAAAGGCCTTCGGTGCCGAGCAGGTCTTTGCCTATCCGCCGGACGAACAGGGCCGCACCATGCATATCCATCTCCACATCAACGGTTCGACCCTGATGCTTTCCGACTTCTATCCCGAGCATGGAATGGCCGCTGTGAAGCCGCAGGGCTACACCATGCAGCTCCATCTCGGCAGCGACGACATCGACGCCTGGTGGCAGCGAGCCGTCGAGGCGGGCTGCGAGGAAGTCGTGCCGTTGCAGGTGATGTTCTGGGGTGATCGCTGGGGCAATATGCGTGATCCGTTCGGCGTCGAATGGGCAATGAACGCACCGGTGAAAGCAGCTTAGCATTCCACACAGGCTGTGTCTGAAATCACCTCTCCCGCTCCAGAGGGAGAGGAAAACGATCGCATGGAGGAAATCAGATGTCCTATGTCGACGGTTTCGTACTTGCCGTACCGAAGGCAAAGCTCGATGCTTACAAGAAGCTGGCGGAAACCGGCGCCGTCTGGAAGGAGCACGGTGCTCTTGCCTACGTCGAATGCGTCGGCGACGACGTCCCTTATGGCGAGCTCACCTCGTTCCCGCGCGCCGTACAGGCCAAGGACGACGAGGTCGTCATCTTCTCATGGGTGGTCTACGAATCGCGCCAGAGCCGCGACGCGGTGATGGCCAAGGTGATGGCCGACCCGCGCCTCAAGTCGGACTGGGAGACCATGCCGTTCGACGGCAAGCGCATGATCTTTGGCGGTTTTCAGCCCTTCATCGAGCTGTAGGCGCCCCTCGATCAAGTTTGTCGTGCAGCGGCTTCAGCCGGTCGCCATAGCGCTTCCACAGGTCGACCGAGCCCTGATACATCGGCTGGCGCACTTGCGCAGCCGACGCCGTTCGCACCGGCCGGTCGGTCTGGTGGAACGACAGCACGGCGTCGTCCCACGGCAGGCCGAGATGGGCGATCAGCGCCCGCGACTGGCCTTCCTGGTCGGCGACGAAATCCTCGTAGCGAACGTCGTGCACGACATCAGGCAGCACGGCGTGCCAGTGCGCCATGATGTCGGTGTACAGATTGTGGAAATCGGCGAGCTCGTCGAGATCGTAGCCGTAGCGATGGCTGTCGCCTCGGAAGTGCACCTTGTAGATCGACAGGCAGGTCGCCGCCGCATCGCGCGCGCAATGGATGATCTTGGCCTTCGGCAGCATCAAATGGATGAAGCCCACCAAGAGGAAATTGCCGGGCATCTTGTCGGTGACGTGCCGAGAACCCGGATAGCGGGCGTGCAGCATGTCGAGATAGGCCTGGCCGGCCTCGGCATAGGCCTTGTCTGGCATGTCGGCGATGCCCCAGGGAAAGCCGCCCTTCATGCTGAGCGGAAACTGCTTGCCGACCGCCGTCTTCAATATGCTGAGCTCGCCGGCGCCATAGACCTGCGGATGGCTGGCGATGATCTGCTCGACCAGCGTGGTGCCGGAACGCGGCATGCCGACGACGAAGATCGGCGTGTCCTCGGCTATCCCGCTCGGCCTGTGCCTTTCAAAAAAGGCCTTGTCGAACACCGCCTTCATCGCCTCGAACTCGCCGCGCGTCTTGCCGGCGTCGTAGTCGATGCCCTGGCGGCGGATCGCGTTGCCTTCGGCGAAATAGTCGAAGGCGCGGCCATACTCCCTGAGATCGTCATTGGCCTTGCCGAGACCGAAGGAAAGCTGCATGCGCGCCAGGCTGCCTTGCGGCGCCTTGGCGTGCTCCGCCTCCATGCGGGCAAGCTCGGCGTCGCGCTCCTTCTGGCGCTTGACCTGGGTAAGCATCAGCCAGGCCCTCGCCATGCCGGGGTCCACAGCCAGCGCCTGCCTGAAAAGATCCGCAGCCTCGTCGAGATTGCCCTTTTCCATCAGCCCGACACCCAGGCCGTGCAAAAGATCGGCATCCTTCGGCCGGATCGTCAGCGCCTCGCGAAAAACAGCCAGTGCCTCATCCAGCCGGCCCGCTTCCTGCAGCGTTTCGGCAAGCCCGACGCGGGCGCGGACATGGAACGGGTTGCGGCCGATCGTGCCGCGATAAATATCCTCGGCGCCTTCGAATTGGCCGAGCTGCTTCAGCGACGAGCCGAGATTGTCACGCGCCGCCAGCTGGTCCGGCCGAATCGCCACCACCTTGCGGAAGAGATCGGCGGCGGCCGCGACCCGGCCGAGGTCGCGCAGCACGGTGCCGAGATTGTTGAGGAAATCCGGATTGTTCGGTTGCAGACGCACCGATTGTTCGATCAGCGCCAGCCCCTCGGCGCTGCGCCCGGTCTGGTGCAGCAGAAGCCCGAGGAAATGCGCAGCAGCCGGGTGGTTGGCCTTTTGCGCCAGCACCTGTCGGTAAAGCGCCTCGGCTTCCTGCCGACGCCCGGCCTGGTGCAGCTGCAGCGCCTGCTGCACGTGCTGGTCGAGCCCCAGCGGCGGCTGTCCGCCTGAGCCGTAACGTGCGCCTGCCGGTTGTCTCGGATCTCTGTTGATGGGAAACCTGCCGTGTTGTCCGCCTGCCGCGATCTAGGCCATCGCTGCGGCGCGTGCAAGAGCAGACGGCGGTCGCTACGAAGCAAACCTTCGAACCCGGGGGAGCCTACCGAAAGTCGGCCGGCGTCAGCACATACATGTTCCTGCGGCCGTGCGAGTAGGCTTGGCGCGCAATCTCTTGGATCGACGAACGCTTGGCGTCGAAGGCGCTGAGGAATTCGGCCTCGGCTCCGCTTGCAGCCGGGTTTGCCGCCGAAAGTGCCGCGACCTCGACAAAGAACGGGACTTCGAGCATGCCGTCATGGCCGACGAAACGAATGCGCTTGGCCGCCGCGTCATAGGAGCGGCTGGGATTGGGAAAATTGAGCGTCATGGCTTGCGCGTCAAATCAGGCGGTTGCTTTCGGCAAGCTGGCGCGCCCGCCGCGCCGTGCCGTCGGTGTCGGCAATCCTTCGCCTTGCCGCCTCGTCGCTTCTTATCGTGAGACGCGGCGACAAGACCTTTATCGGCTTTGCGACAGGACTGACTGCAACTGTCGGGACATCCGGTGTTCTTGCGGAGTTCATGACTCTCTTCCTTCCATTGCTAGATAAATACAAATGCCGGAGGAATTTTTTCGGAATTTCTTCAAACAATTTTTGAGGTGCACCGGGACCGTATCATCGTTCTGCAGATAACTATAGAAAAGTAATTTCACGTTGGTAGGGGTAAGAGGCCGAAAACTTCTTGAATAAGCCGTATTTTCAGACTAATGGTAAGAAACCGTTTTGGGTCATGCTTGGCCCCGCGGTGTCAGGGATTCTCGGCCCGCCAAACTTATCCAAATCGCCGACACCTGGTACCGCAATGCAGGCTCCGCTTCCGGGGCAGGCCGGAAAGAAACTTCAAGGCACGAGAACTTCAAGGCACAAGCGAGAACTTCGAGGCACAAGAATGTCTGCTCGCACCACCCATTCCATAGCGCATTTCGCGGCACCTTTCGTGCTTGGCGGGCTGGATGGCGTGCAGCCGGCCGGCGACTATGACATCGACCACGACGAAGAACTGATCGACGGCATGTCCTGGCCTGCCTGGCGCCGCGTCGCCACTTTCATCCATCTGCCGGCAAGGACAGTGAAAAGCGCGACCAGCCAGCTTGTCGCCATTGACCATGCCGAGCTCGACGCAGCGCTTCGGCACGACCAGGAGAATGTCACATGATCCGCTTCCAGCAGAATGCGCGGCGCACGGACACGCCGGCGCATATCTTCACCGTCGGCCAGACCGTCCG
Organism: Mesorhizobium sp. M0701; assembly: GCF_040320365.1. NCBI lineage: Bacteria > Pseudomonadati > Pseudomonadota > Alphaproteobacteria > Hyphomicrobiales > Phyllobacteriaceae > Mesorhizobium > Mesorhizobium sp. M0701. Next base: position 98,803 of record NZ_JAMYPO010000006.1, on the reverse strand, counting down.
CATGAAGAGCCGCACCGGCCTTGCCCAAAAGACCGCGGAGCTGTTCCAGATCAAAAGCCGGCTGCCGGTCAAGGACGGCTCGCCGCAATATCGCATCCGCAGCGATCAGGAGACCTATGAGCGGGTCACCACGGAAGACAATCTCGAACCGGTCGACAACCCGGCCAACTGAGCCGACGCGCCGCAACGCTGCTTCACACGCTGATGATGCCGCAGATCCGCGTCGCCTGCGCATCTCCAACGGGAACGGCGCTGAGCTCTACGCCGGCCCCCAGATGGTGCTTATCCGGCCAGGCTGTAGGTCGGTGCGCTAGCAGGGCCCGTCATCGACGACGCGATAATCCGCCGCGCGGGCTTCGCATTCGTTGGGGAATGTGCGCAGTTCGCCATGGCGACGGGCACAGACTGGGCGGTATTCGCGGGTGCAGAATGTCTGCTCCTCACCGCTACCACCACCGCCGCGGCACTCGCCCTCGCGAATGATGCGGTATCCGGCCCGTTCGGCAAGGCAGGCATTGGCGAAGGTCTGGCGGTCGCCGCCGCGCCGGGCACAGACCGGGTCATATTGCCTAGTGCAGAATTGCGGCCCCGGCCGTGGCGGGCGCGGCCCCGGCCCCTCATCATCCACCACGACGGTGCAGGCTGCGAGAATTGCCGACAGGAACAGGATGGAAAAAACCTGCCGCGGAAAGATTGTCGCAAGAAACCGCATGAATGTTCCCTCCCTTGAAACTCCTGCCTGCACAAATGGTGCCTGGGTCAGGCCGATCCTCGTCATTCCGCTGCCAGATGCAACCCCTGTTTGCAACTGGGCGAGCCAGGGCGGTATTGCGGCGCAAGCCAAGACAGCACCTGCCCCGCTTGCTGGACCATGCCTGGGTGAAGTCTGGCCGATGACCGCGCAGAAAACCGGTACTATCGGTGCGATGCGTCGGGATGCCCCTGTTGGGGCCGCCCGCGGCTGTGTCTTGCAAGCATCACGTTTCCGTGCGATAAATTTTGTGTTCGGGCATTTGCGACCCGGAGAGCGGAACGTTTTGGACGACCTTTCCCCGATACTGTGAATCTCTGACAGCCCCGTTTTCGGCGGGGGGTTTTACCATGCGCCAATGCATGACTGCCGAAGCAACCACCGGGACTTGCCCACGGCGCCAGGCGGCGGGCGGAACCACCAAGACTGACACGGGTGAAGGAGTTTCCCCAATGGCCCAGACCGGCACCGTTAAATTCTTCAACGCTACCAAAGGCTTCGGCTTCATCACGCCCGATGGCGGCGCCAAGGATGTGTTCGTCCACATCTCGGCGATCGAGGCTTCCGGGCTGCGCACGCTCGTCGACGGTCAGAAGGTCACCTTCGATGTCGAGCCCGACCGTATGGGCAAGGGTCCGAAAGCGGTCAATCTCCGCGCTGCCTGAAACCACAGCGTGCCGCGCGTCCTTTCGGGGTGAGGATGCTGCAAGGCTTTTGGAGTGAACTTGAATTCTGTAAAGGCGCGGCGGTTTTCGTCGCGCCTTTTGTGTTCCGGGATGCTTGCCCGCACCCGCAAAACTTTCTCTTGCCGATGGCACTAAAATAAAGGACAAATTTCCGTCCGGGCATTTGCCGGCCCGAGACTGGACTTGTGGGATCAAAGGAGCTTCCCATGCCGCAGACCGGCACCGTCAAATTCTTCAATCACGCCAAGGGCTTCGGCTTCATCACGCCGGACGACGGGGCAAAGGATGTCTTCGTCCATATTTCGGCCGTGCAGGCGTCGGGTCTTCCCGGTCTTGAGGATGGGCAGAAAGTGACATTCGACACCGAGCCGGACAAGCGCGGCAAGGGTCCGAAAGCCGTCAACCTGTCGATCGGCTGAACCACCCCCGGACAGAATGGACGTGGGCCGGTCTGGCCTGCGGTGTTTGCCGCACGCTTGAACCGCCCAGTTAGATGAACCGCCTGGTCAAATTTCGTTCAGCCCCCGTTCAGCCACGGTCGCATATTAATCTTCGTTAAAGCCGGACCGCATCCCCCGAAAACGACCCGGGCCGGCACGAAGGAGACCGACATGAACCGAATTTTCAAGACTGCCATCCTGTCCGCCGCGGTCGTTGCGACCACGCTTGCGACCTTGCCCGCGGCCAATGCCGACGAATGGCGCCATCACCGCCGCCACCACGGCCACGGCGACGCCGTTGCGGCCGGCGTGCTCGGCCTTGCGGCCGGTGCCCTGATCGGCGGTGCGCTCGCCAGCCCGCAGCCCCGCTATTACGACCCGGCCTATGATGATGAATACTACAGGCCTGCCCCGGTGCGCCGTTATTACGTGCAGCCGCGCGTGGCCTATGCCGAAAGCTATGCGGAGCCGTGGACCCGCGGCTGGTACGAATACTGCTCGGACCGCTACCGGAGCTTCAACGCCCGTACCGGCACGTTCACCGGCTATGACGGCGAACAGCATTTCTGCACCGCCAATTAGCGGAGGCAGTTTCCCGTCGGAAAAAAGCGCGGTCGCACAGGCCGCGCTTTTTGTTTCCGGCAAGCGCTTTCAGACCAGAAAAGGATTGCTCCGCCGCTCCTCACCAAAACGGCCGCCGGGACCATGGCCGCAGATAAAGCCGATGTCGTCGCCCAACGGCAAAAGCTTCTCCTTGATCGAGGCGATCAGCGCGGCGTGGTTGCCGCCCGGCAGATCGGTGCGGCCGACCGAACCGCGGAACAGCACGTCGCCGACATGGGCGAACTTCGCAGCCCGGCTATAGTAGACGACGTGGCCGGGTGCATGGCCCGGACAATGGAGCACCTCGAACACGTGCGAGCCGAACGAAACGGTCTCGCCTTCGGCAAGGAACCGGTCGGGGACACAGTTGCGCACGGGATCGGTGATGCCGTAGCGCTTTGCCTGGTTCTCGAGATTGGCGAGCAGCGGCCGGTCGGCGGCATGCGGACCGATGATCTCGATACCGAGCGCCTCCTTCAGTTCCATGGCCCCGCCGGCATGGTCGATATGGCCGTGCGTAATCCAGATCGCGCCGGCAGTGATCGCATTGTCCTCGAGCGCCGCCAGCACCTTGTCGATGTCGCCGCCCGGATCGACGACAACGCCTTGCCTGTCGTCCATGTCGAAGAGGATGGTGCAGTTCTGCTGGAACGGCGTGACCGGCACGATGCCGGCGTTGAGCTGACCCATATTCGTCCTTTCACGCTGTCGGAGCGCTGCGCGTCCCCTCGAACGCGTCAGGAGAGCTCCAACCTTGAACCAGGCCCTGATGTAGAGACACACGCGAACGGCGTCCACCGCTCCCACAAACGGCAAACGAAATGGGCGGCCGAAGCCGCCCATTTGAAAACCTGAAACGTCAAAGCTTATTTCTTCATCGCGTTCATGACCGCACCGATGATGCCGGTCAGGATGGCGCCGCCGCCGGCACCGCCAACGATATTTGAAATGTTCAACGCGCTGCCGGCCCCTGCCGCCGTGGCGGCGGCTGCCGGATCGACCGAGCCACCCAGCAGACTGTTGAGGATGGCCGCACCGCCGACGCCGCCGACAGCGCCGCCCAGGATTTTGGTAAGCTGCCCCATCGCCGCAGTCTTGATAGCCGCGCCAACCGCCTGACCACCGATGATACCCGTAATCACCTGAATAATGATCGGAAGAAGCGTGTTCATATCCATATTTCCAGTCCCTCCATAGCTGCCAGCCTCCCGGGCCGACCCCATCATGAGACGCCGAATTGTGTGAAAGTCAAATGCAGAAGCGCTTAAATAAAAGGGGCGGCCCGAAAACCGCCCTTACTAGTTAAAAAAGCTGTGACTTTCGTTATTCTGCAGCGATTGCGTGCTTGGGCTGAACGGCCGCAGAATAGTCATTCATCAGCGTCTTGGCGATTTCGCCGACCTCGAATCGGTATGGACCGATCTCCGAAACAGGCGTCACCTCGGCTGCCGTCCCGGTGAGGAAGCACTGCTGGAAGCCTTCAAGCTCATCCGGCATGATGGCGCGCTCGATCACCTCCAAACCGCGGTCCTTGGCAAGGCCGATAACCGTGCGGCGGGTGATGCCGTCGAGGAAGCAATCAGGCTTGGGCGTATGGATCTTGCCGTCCTTGACGAAGAAGATGTTGGCGCCTGTCGCTTCCGCCACCTGGCCACGCCAGTCGAGCATCATGGCGTCGGCATAGCCCTTGGCCTCGGCGGCATGCTTGGACATGGTGCAGATCATGTAGAGGCCGGCCGCCTTCGATTTCGACGGTGCGGTGCGCGGGTCGGGGCGGCGCCATTCGGCCATGTCGAGGCGGATCCCCTTGAGCTTCTGCGCCGGGTCGAAATAGCTTGGCCACTGCCAGATGGCGATGGCGCAGTTGATCCGACTGTTCTGTGCGGAAACGCCCATCTGTTCGCTGCCGCGCCACGCGATCGGCCGGACATAGGCGTCCTGGAAACCTTGCTTCTTCAACAGCGTGCGGCAGGCGTCGTCGATCTCGGCGACCGAGTAGGGTATCTTGAAGCCAAGCAGGCGCGCCGATTCATGCAGGCGTTCGGTGTGGTCGGTCAGCTTGAAAATTTCGCCCCCATAAGCGCGCTCGCCCTCGAATACCGCGCTGGCGTAGTGCAGCCCGTGGGTCAAGACGTGGATCTTGGCGTCGGCCCATTTGACGAATTCGCCGTTCATCCAGATAAAGCCGTCCAGTTGGTCGAAGGGAACGGATGCCATGGTAACCTCCCGCGGGCGGCAGCCCGCACATCATTGTGTCGTTGCGTGTTTCGTTTCGGCCGCTGTGGGCGGCCATTGTCTCAAAGCGTAGGCGGATATTTAAGGTCTGGCAAACTCAGGAAGTTCCGGAAAAAACGGCTTCGCTTGCCTTTTCGTTCGCAATCCGCCGAAAAGCTTGCCAAAAATTACCATCGCGCGGAAAATACGTCAATAGTGCTGACATAATTTCCTGCTTCACACGGAGAAAAGATGACGAGCCACGCAGCCGCAGAACCGATCAGGACGGCGATCACCGACGAGGACGGCATCGATTTCGCCATCATCGAGTTGTTTTTCTTCGCCTATCGCGACTTTACCTCCGATCCGGACCAGATCCTGGCCGAATACGGTTTTGGCCGTGCCCATCACCGGGTTCTGCATTTCGTCAATCGCCGGCCCGGGCTGACGGTCGCCGAGCTCCTCGACGTGCTCAAGATCACCAAGCAGAGCCTGGCGCGCGTGCTCAAGCAACTGATCGACACCGACCATATCGTGCAATTGCAGGGCCCCCGCGACCGCCGCCAGCGCGAACTCTACCCGACGGCCAAGGGCCGTGCCCTGGCGCTGGCGCTGGCGCGGCCACAGTCGCGCCGCATCCATGCTGCATTGGAAGATTCCGGAGCCACCGAACGCGCCGTTATCGAACGGTTCCTTGAAGCGATGGTCAATCCGGAACTAAGGGCGCAGATCGACATTGTGCCCGCAAAGATGTCAGGGAAAAACCATGGAGACCATTGAGAGGGTTGATCATCCGACAGCACCGGAAGACGACGCGCCGCATCTGCTGGTGGTCGACGACGACACCCGTATCCGCAATCTTCTGAAACAGTATCTGACCGAAAACGGCTTTCGCGTCACCGTCGCCGGAAATTCCGGCGAGGCGCGGCGCAAGCTCGCCGGCCTCGACTTCGATCTGATCGTGCTCGACGTCATGATGCCGGGTGAAACTGGCGTCGACCTCACCAAGGCGCTGCGGGCGGAGAAAAACGTGCCGATCCTGATGCTCACCGCACTGTCCGAAACCGACAGCCGGATCACCGGGCTCGAGGCCGGCGCCGACGACTATCTGCCTAAACCGTTCGACCCGCGCGAGCTGATCCTGCGTATCAACAATATCCTGCGCCGCGGCGGCCCCGCGACAACGCCTAAGGTCGAACAGCTGGTCTTTGGCCCCTATACGTTCCAGATCGCCAGGCGTGAGCTGAAGCGCGGCGGCGAGGCGCTCAAGCTGACCGACCGCGAGCAGGAAATCCTGGCGATCTTCGCTGCGCGTGCCGGCGAAACGATACCGCGGCATGAGCTTGTCGGCGATGAATCCGAGGTCGGCGAGCGCACGATCGACGTCCAGATCAATCGGCTCCGCCGCAAGATCGAACGCGATCCGTCCAATCCGGTCTGGCTGCAGACAGTGCGCGGTATTGGGTATCGGCTCAGCGTGGAATAGAATGTCGCCGAAAGCGGTCCTTTGCCGGGCCGCCGGTGAGCGAAAAGACGAATGGCGACCACGCAACTCGAACGGCCGGGAGATGGCGGCTTGAGCGCTCGCGCGACGCGGGCGCTCAAGGCCGTGCCGCGCGCCTGGAACCGTTTCTGGCGCCTGGTGTCGCTTTACATGCCGAAGCGGCTCTATGCCCGTTCGCTGATCATCGTCATCGCGCCGATGATCATGCTGCAGTCGGTCGTCGCCTTTGTCTTCATGGAGCGCCACTGGCAGACCGTGACGCAGCGCCTGTCGCAGGCCACGGTGCGCGACATCGCCGCCATCATCGACCTGATAGAGACCTATCCGCACGACGCCGACTACGCCAACGTCATCCGCATCGCCCAGGATCGCATGCAGCTGAAAGTCGACCTCCTGCCGCCCGACCCGCTGCCGCCTCCCGGGCCAAAGCCGTTCTTCTCGATCCTCGACGAGATCCTTTCGTCCGAGATCACCCGCCAGATCAACCGTCCGTTCTGGATCGATACGGTCGGCAATTCCAATATCGTCGAGGTCCGCGTCCAGCTCGAGAACAAGGTGCTGCGCGTCTTCGTGCGCCGCAGCCAGGCCTATGCATCGAACACCCATATTTTCCTGATCTGGATGGTCGGCACCTCGCTGGTGCTGCTGATGATCGCCATTCCCTTCCTGCGCAACCAGATCCGGCCGATTCTGACGCTGGCCGAGGCGGCCGAGAGCTTCGGCAAGGGCCGGCCGATGCCGCGCGATTTTCGCCCGCGCGGAGCCGAGGAAGTCCGCCGTGCCGGCTTTGCCTTCATACAGATGCGCGAACGCATCGAACGCCAGCTCGAGCAGCGTACCGCCATGCTGAGCGGCGTCAGCCACGATCTGAGGACCATCCTCACCCGCTTCAAACTGCAATTGGCGCTTGCCGGGACCAAGGCGGCCGATACCCAGGCACTCGACCAGGACATCGACGACATGCAGTCGATGCTGGAAGGCTACCTTGCCTTTGCACGCGGCGAAGCTTCGGAAGACGCCGGTCAGTTCGATCTCGAAGCCTTCTTCGACAAGCTTCGCGAGGAAGCCGCGCTGCGCAAGCGCAAGCTGTCGACCGTGCTTGTCGGCGATCCGCATGTGCACGTGCGCCCCAATGCCTTTGCCCGGCTGCTGTCCAACGTCGTCGGCAATGCATTCCGCTATGCCAAGACGGTGGAGATCAATGCCAATCATGGGCGCGGTTCGCTGCTCGTCACCATCGACGATGACGGCCCGGGAATTCCGCCCGAAAAGCGAGAGGATGTATTCAAGCCGTTCGTGCGGCTGGACGAGGCCCGCAACCTCGACGCCAGCGGCACCGGCCTTGGCCTCTCCATCGCACGTGACATTGCCCGCAGCCATGGCGGCGACATCGTCCTCGAACGCAGCCCGCTCGGCGGCCTTCGGGCGGTGATCAAGGTCCCCGCTTGACGGCAGCGACACCCGGCCTTCATCGGCCCGTCATGAAACCATGGTGAAGAGCGCCAATGAAGCGCGCGATCCTGATTGATTCGGCCCTGCGGCCTCATTTCGACCCCGCGCCTGTCCGGGTGCGCCGGTGCGAGGCCAGAGTGGCGGCGTGGTCGCCGTTCAGGCATCGCGGCAAGCCAATCAAGGTTGCCGCCAAGGGACCGCCATGCGCATCCTGATGGTCACCGACGCCTGGCGCCCGCAAGTCAACGGCGTCGTCCACACGCTGGAGCGCCTCTCGGAGACCCTGAAATCCTTCGATATCGAGACGGACTTCCTGACGCCGAATATCTTTCGCACCCTGCCTCTGCCGACCTATCCCGATATCAGGCTGGCGCTGACGACACCGCACCGCGTGGCGCAGCTGATCGAGGCACGCAAGGTGGATCACATCCATATCGTCACCGAAGGACCGCTCGGCATTATGGCCCGGCGCTACTGCCGCAACGCCGGCCGCCCGTTCACGACCAGCTATCACACACGTTTTCCGGAATATCTGAGCGCGCGCCTGCCGGTACCTGAAGCATGGGCCTATCGCTGGCTGCGTGATTTCCACAATTCAGGACAGGGCACGCTGGTTGCCACCCAGTCGCTTGCCGACGATCTTGCGGCGCGCGGCTTCACCAAGCTCCGGCCGTGGACGCGCGGCGTCGACACCGATCATTTTCGGCCGGACAAACGAAAGGACCTGGGATTTCCCGGACCGATCTTCCTCTGCGTCGGCCGCGTGGCGATCGAAAAGAACCTGCCGGCCTTCCTCGACCTCGACCTGCCGGGCAGCAAGGTGATCGTAGGCGAAGGGCCGGAATTGGCGAAGCTGAAGGCCAGATATCCCGATGCCCATTTCCTTGGCCATCGTCCGAACGACGAACTGGCTGAGATCTACGCTTCGGCCGATGCCTTCGTCTTCCCCAGCCGCACCGACACGTTCGGCAACGTCATCATCGAGGCGCTGGCCAGCGGCACGCCGGTCGCAGCCTATCCAGTCACCGGACCGATCGATATTGTGGGTGACGGCATCGGCGGCGCGGTGTCGGACGACCTGCGGCAAGCAGCGCTCGCCGCCCTTCACGTCGACCGCGCCGAGGCGCGGCAACGCGCGATGCGCTACAGCTGGAAGGCCTGCGCGGAAATGTTCATGGAAACGGTCGAAGAGGCGCTGGGTACCACGCGTAAACTGGCTGCGTGAACAACAGCGCAGCTAGAACAACCTGCCGCCGTCCGGCACCTTGCGCTCGATCGCGCCAAGGACGACGGCGCCCTCCTCGTCAGGAAAGCCGAGCGTCAGCACTTCCGACATGAATGGCCCGATCTGACGCGGCGGGAAATTGACCACAGCGAACACCTGCCGGCCGATTAGGGTTTCGGGCGTATAATATTTCGTGATCTGGGCCGAGGATTTCTTCACCCCGATCACGGGACCGAAGTTGATTTTCAATTTGATCGCCGGCTTGCGCGCCTCGGGAAAAGGCTCGGCCTCGACGATCGTGCCGGCGCGGATGTCGACGCGGTCGAAATCGGCAAAGCTGATCTCGGGTTTTCGCGCGTTGCTCGAAACCATCGACGGTCAGGCGTTTCCGTAGGTTTCGAACAGCACGCCGGCCAACGCATCCTTGGCCGAAGTTCCCGACCAGACGACGAACTGGAACGCCTGGAAATAGCATTCGCAGGCTTCCAGCGCCGACGACAGCAGCACCTCGACCTGCTGGCTCGACGGCTCGACCCCACCGGCCAGCAGCAGCGACTGGCGGAACATGATGGCGCCTTCCTGCTCCCAGAGGTCGAAATGGCCAAATAGCATCTGCTCGTTGATCAGCGAAAGCAGCCGCATCACCTCGAGCGCGCGCGCCTCCGGGACCTTGATGTCGAAGGCGCAGGCCAGGTGCAGCGCCTCGTAGTCCTCCATCCAGGAGAATGAAACGTGGTAGTCGGTCCAGCTTCCGGCAACCGAGATCGATATCTCGTCGTCGCCGGCCCGCTCGAAGGACCAATCGTTGTTGTGCGCCACCTGCTCGATAACATCCACCGGATGGATTTCGCGGGAGAATTCGAGTTCGAGAAGTTCCATGAAATGCTTCCTGTCGTTCTGGGAGCGCCACCACACGCTCCGCGGGAGAGGCACACTCGAACAATTCTGCCTAGAACTCGGACGGCCAGGACTTCGTCAACGCAAAGACCCCGGACCGGACCCCACCGCCCGGCGCATGACCCTGCTCCGAATCATGCAACAAATTCAGTCTATTGATCGGGAGTCGCGTGACCAGCCAAATTTTTCGCACTGCGTCATTCGCATGTGGAAAGGCGCTGTCACAAAGATTCACGCAGTACCGGTAAGCGATTCACGACAAAGCGCTTTTTGCGATCCGGCTTTGTGGAAAAGTTTAACAATTTATTTCTTGTTATTTTTTTACACGCGGCTTTGACGCAGCCGCAGGCGCTGCTTGACCGGTCAATTCGGCAAGCCTGGCCTCGAGCGCCTCGATGCGAGCGGCGAGGCGGGTGTTTTCTTCCCTGGCCTTCGCCGCCATGTCGCGAGCGGCCTCGAATTCCTCGCGCTGCACCACGTCCATGGAGTTGAGTATGCGCTCGGCCTGGCCCCTGAAGGCGGTCTCCACCTCGCGCCGCACGCCTTGCGCGGCACCGGCTGCATCGGTCATCAGCTTGGCGAATTCATCGAGAATGCGGTTCGGTCCGGTCGCCATGGCAAATCCTCGCTTGGTCGAATTGACGTAGTGGCGCACGATTCGGAATGCAAGCATATGCTTGCCTTGACCCCGCCAAAAGCCTGCCGCATGGTCCGCGCCCGAACCTGATTGGGAACCCGGAGACCCTGTTGAGCGAATATTTGCTGCCGCTGGCCGCCCTGCCCTTTCCCAACATCGACCCGGTCATCGTCCGGATCGGACCGCTGGCGGTGCATTGGTACGGCGTCGGCTACATCGTCGGCATTCTGTTCGCCTGGTGGTATGCCAAGCGCCTCGTCACCAACCCAAAACTGTGGCCCGACGGCACCCTGCCGATGAAGCCCGTCGACCTCGATGACTTCATCGTCTGGGCAGCCATCGGTGTGGTGCTCGGCGGACGCACCGGCTACGTGCTGTTCTACGACCTGCCGCGCTACATTGCCAATCCGCTCGATATCGTCGCCGTCTGGCAGGGCGGGATGTCGTTTCATGGCGGCCTGATCGGCGTCATTCTCGCCATGACGCTGTTTTCCCGGTCTCGTGGCATCCGCACATGGTCGCTGTTCGACGTGGTTGCCGCCGGCGTGCCGGTGGGGCTTGGCCTCGTTCGCCTGGCAAACTTCATCAATTCCGAACTATCGGGCCGGCCGACCGACGTTCCATGGGCATTCGAATTCCCCAATGGCGGTCCATTTGCACGCCATCCGAGCCAGATCTACGAGGCGCTCCTCGAAGGGCTGGTGTTGTTCCTTGTCCTGCGCTTCCTCACCCATTCGCGGCTCAAGCTGAAGGCGCCGCGCTTCGTCGGCGGCGCGTTCATCGCCGGCTATGGCGCCTCGCGCATCTTCGTCGAATTCTTTCGCGAGCCCGACCAGCAGCTTGGCTACCTCCTTGGCACGAGCTGGCTGACCATGGGAATGGTGCTGTCACTGCCGATGGTGCTGGCCGGCATCTGGGCGATGGCTACAGCCAAGCCGGTGACAAAACCGCAGCCGGCATGACGCGGCTGAAGACCCGCATCGCCGAGCTGATCGGTGCCGTGGGACCGATCCCTATCAGCGAATACATGGCGCTCTGCCTGTTCGATCCGCAGGACGGCTATTATACGACACGCGAGCCGTTCGGCGCCGCCGGCGACTTCGTCACCGCGCCGGAGATCAGCCAGATGTTTGGCGAACTGGTCGCCATCTGGCTCTACCAGGCGTGGCTGGCGATCGACCGGCCGACGCCGGTCGCCATCGCCGAAATAGGCCCCGGCCGCGGCACGCTGATGAGAGATATGCTGCGCACGCTTTCGCGGCTCGATCCGACGCTTACCGCCAGCGCATCGTTCGCCTTGATCGAGACCAGTCCGCGGTTGACCGAGGTCCAGAAACGAACGCTTGCCGGGACGTCGGCCACCATCGTCTGGCATGAGGCCGTCGACACACTACCGCAGGCGCCGCTTCTGATTGTTGGTAACGAGCTGTTTGACGCGGTGCCCATCCGCCAGTTCGTCCGCGCCGGAGCCGGCTGGCGCGAGCGGATGATCGGTCTCGACGATGCGAACCGGCTGCGCTTTTTCGTCGGCGCCGGCTCGCTTGACCCGATGCTGCTGCCGGAGGGTGCCGAGAATGCGCCGCAAGGTGCCATCGTCGAGGTGGCGCCAGCCCGCGCCGCCCTGATGGCGGCCATCGCCGGGCGACTTGCCGGATTTGGCGGCGCCGGCCTGTTTCTCGACTACGGTCACCTCCAGCCCGGGATCGGCGACACCTTGCAGGCCTTGCGCAAGCACGGTCATGAGGACGTGCTGGCCAATCCGGGGCAGGCCGATCTCACAGCCCATGTCGATTTCGCTGCCCTCGCGGCAACCGTTCGGGCACACAGCCTCGATGCCCACCTCTCAACGCAAGGTGAATTCCTGCTCAAGATGGGGCTTCTCGAACGAGCTGGCCGGCTCGGCGCCAATGCCGATGAGGCAGCTCGCGAAAAGATCGCGGCCGACGTCGAGCGCCTCGCCGGCCCGCTGGCCATGGGCGAACTCTTCAAGGTGCTTGCCGTCCTCCCCGCCGGCATTGCCGTTCCGCCGTTTCCAAGCACGGATTGACTTTTCGCTGCCGCCTCTCTCACTCTCCCGTCTCCGACTAGCGCCCGACATCAACTGCGCCAGCCTTCAACTGACCAGCCTTCAACTGACCAGTCTTCAACTGCGCCCCTTCAACTCGCTTGACGAAATCGCCCATACGGACAACAAAGCCGCCATGCTGAATCAGACCAAACCGGATCCCGTTCGGTCGCCCTTGCTGGAAACGGCGCAAGGCATCCGCCACGGCTACTTCACGCGAGTCGGCGGCATTTCCAGCGGCATCTACCGGGGCCTCAACATCGGCACCGGCTCGAACGACGACCAGACGCTGGTGCGCGAGAATCGCCGCCGGGTCGCCGAATGGATGGGCGTGCCTGCAAACCATCTGCTGACCGCTCACCAGGTTCATTCGCCGGACGTCGTCATTGCCAGGGAGCCTTTTGCCGGCGAGCGGCCCAAGGCCGACGCCATTGTCACCGACCGGCCGGGCATTGCCGTCGGTGCCTCGACCGCCGACTGCGGACCGGTCCTCTTCGCCGACGCCGAGGCGCGCATTATCGGCGCCGCCCATGCCGGCTGGAAAGGCGCTTTCACCGGAGTGCTGGAAAACACCATCGCGGCAATGGAAAGCCTCGGCGCCCGGCGCGACCGCATCGTCGCAGTGCTCGGTCCTTCGATCGGCCCGCGGAATTACGAAGTCGGACCGGAATTCGTCGCCCGTTTCGTCGACGCCGATGCCGGCAATGCTCGCTATTTCGCGCCCTCCGCAAATGCCGGACACGCGATGTTCGATCTCAACCGCTACACGGTCGACCGGCTGACCAAGGCTGGCGTCAACGCCGAGGGACTTGGCCGCTGCACCTATGCCGAGGAAGAGCTTTTCTACTCCTATCGGCGCAGCACGCATCGCAACGAGCCCGACTACGGGCGGCAGGTTTCGGCAATCGTTTTGGAGGCTGACTGATGGCGCTGCATTTCGAACGCTCGGAATTCGACGCGCGGCGCGATCGACTGATGATCGAGATCGCCGAAAAGAAGCTCGACGCCGTCCTGCTGTTTGCCCAGGAAAGCATGTATTGGCTAACCGGCTACGACACCTTCGGCTTCTGCTTTTTCCAGTGCCTGGTGGTCAAGGCCGACGGCTCGATGGTGCTGCTGACGCGTTCGGCCGACTTGCGCCAGGCGCGCCACACCTCGATCATCGACAACATCGTTTTGTGGACGGACCGCAACGGCGCCAATCCGGCGGTAGATCTGCGCAATCTGCTCAACGAGCTTGACCTGCTCGGCGCCCGGATCGGCGTCGAATACGACACCCACGGCCTGACCGCCTATAATGGCCGGCGCCTCGACGAGCAGTTGCAGACCTTCGGGCAGATCGCGGATGCCTCCGGCATTGTCAGCCGGCTACGGCTGTTCAAGAGCCCGGCAGAAATCGCCAAGGCGGAAAAAGCCGCAAATCTGGCCGACGACGCGCTGGACGCAGCACTGCCGCTGATCAAGCAGGGCGGCGATGAGGCGCTGATCCTCGCCGCCATGCAAGGTGCGATCTTTGCCGGCGGCGGCGATTATCCGGCCAACGAGTTCATCATCGGCTCCGGAGTCGACGCCCTGCTTTGCCGCTACAAGGCCGGTCGCCGCAAGCTCACCAAGAACGACCAGCTGACGCTCGAATGGGCCGGTGTCTTCCACCACTACCATGCGGCAATGATGCGCACGGTGTTGACCGGCAAGGTATCGAAACGCCACCAGGAATTGTTCGATGCCGCCCGCGCCGCGCTACTTGCAGTCGAGAAGGCGATGACGCCCGGTAATACGTTCGGCGACGTGTTCGACGCCCATGCCCGCACCCTCGAAGCCCACAATTTGACCAAGCACCGGCTCAATGCCTGCGGCTATTCGCTCGGCGCCCGCTTCACCCCGTCCTGGATGGATATGCCAATGTTCTATCAGGATAATCCCGAACCGATTGCGCCGAACATGACGCTGTTCGCCCATATGATCATCATGGACTCCGAAACCGAAACCGCGATGACGCTTGGCCGCACCTATCTGACCACCGAATCCCAGCCGAAGCCGCTGTCCCGCCATGATCTCGACTTGATCGTGCAGTGAATCCATAATGGAAAGAGTGTGAGGGGCGTTCGTCGCCAAGGAGTTTTCAGGCTAATGAGACGATCGCATGTGACGACCGTGTCATTGCTCGTGGCGCTGGCACTGGCGGCCTGCACCAATGCGAAGGACGTTCTCGAACCCTCGGCCATTGCCCCACAATCGACGCAATCGCTCTCCGGAGCCGGAGGTGCCGCAACGCCCCCCGCAACTCCGGCTCAGCCTGCCGGCACCGCGCAAACTGCAGATACAGCGCAGCCTTCCGCTGCAGCAGCCGTGCCGCTCGCCAAAAGCGCGGCTGCCATTGCGCGGACCCGGCTGCAGGTGGCGCCGATCGTCGGCGCCTCGGTAGAAGCCGCGACACCGCTGACCGCCGAGCTTCAGACACGCGCCAGGCAGCGCGGCATCACCTTGGCCGGCAGCACCGACCAGACCCCAACGCATGTGCTCAAGGGCTATTTCTCGACCATGACGGAAGGCAAGGACACTACCGTCATCTATGTCTGGGACATCTATGACCCGGCCGGCAACCGGCTGCATCGCATCAACGGCCAGCAGAAGGCGCCCTCTGTTGGCGGCGGCGAAGGCTGGACGGCGGTCGCGCCGGCGACCATGCAGGCAATTGCCGACCAGACAATCGACCAGTTCGCCACTTGGCTTGGCGGCGGCGCCGGCTGACCTGGAGCATAATTCCGAAAGTGGAATCCGGTTTTCGGAAAAGAGCATGCTCAGACTGAAAGATAGAGCTATCCCGATTCCGTCGGCATGGAACTGGCTCTATCGCCGCATGCTCAAGCCGTAAGCGTTTATTGAGATTAGCCGGCGGATTCCCATTCACGACGCTTGCAATACCGGCGCGGGCCGCTAAAAGCCCGACTAAGAGGCTGGAGTGCTATCGGAGTCTCTCAATCCTTCGCCAGGAACGGTGCATGAAGCTCTTCGCGGGCAATTCCAACAGGGTGCTGGCCGAATCAGTCGCCCGCTACCTCAACATTCCGCTGGGCAAGGCCAGCGTCAGGCGCTTCGCCGACCAGGAAATCTTCGTCGAGATCCAGGAGAACGTGCGCGGCGAGGACGTCTTCATCCTGCAGTCCACTTCGTTCCCGACTAACGATCATTTGATGGAACTGCTCATCATGATCGACGCCTTCATGCGCTCCTCGGCCAAGCGCATCACTGCAGTTATTCCTTATTTCGGCTATGCCAGGCAGGATCGCCGCGCCTCGGGCCGCACACCCATCTCGGCCAAGCTGGTCGCCAACATGATCACGAGGGCGGGCGTCAACCGGGTGCTGACCCTGGATCTCCATGCCGGCCAGATTCAAGGCTTCTTCGACATCCCGACCGACAATCTGTTTTCCGTGCCGGTCATGGCCCGCGACGTAAAGGCGAAATACAAGCAGCTTGCCAATGTCATGGTGGTGTCGCCGGATGTCGGCGGCGTGGTCCGCGCCCGCGCGCTCGCCAAGCGCATCGACGCCCAGCTTGCCATCGTCGACAAGCGCCGCGAGCGCCCCGGCGAATCGGAAGTCATGAACGTCATCGGTGACGTGCGCGGCAAGGATTGCCTGTTGATCGACGACATCATCGATTCGGGCGGCACGCTGTGCAATGCGGCCGATGCGCTGCTTGCCGATGGCGCCACGAGTGTCACCGCCTATACTACCCATGGCGTTTTGTCCGGCGGCGCCATCGCCCGCATCGGCGCCTCGAAACTGCAGGAACTGGTCATCACCGATTCCATCCAGCCGACCCAGGCAGTGCTGGACGCCGCCAATATCCGCGTCATCTCCATCGCCGAATTGATGGGCGAGGCGATCTCGCGCACGGCGACCGAGGAATCGGTGTCGAGCCTGTTCGATTAATGCGTGTCGCGCAAAGTGCAGCGGTTTTGCGATAACGACATGCATAAAAGCAAGAACCCAAAGCGCGTCGCATGAGGCCGGTCGAACGCGACGCCCTTCAGGGCTGCGACTCAGGCCGAGCCGGACCGCTTATTCGTCGTACACCTTCACCAGCATCACGGGCGCCCCGCATGTAACCGCGTGGCGAGGCTCCCAGCATGCGCTTGAACATGGTGATGAACGCCGGCACGCTGTCATAGCCGAGATCGAGCGCCACCCTCGTGATCGGCTCGCCGTCGGCCAGCCGTGGCAGCGCCGCGAACAGACAGGCCTGCTGACGCCAGGTCGACAGCGACAATCCGGTCTGGCGGTGGAACGCGCGGGTGAAAGAGCGGCGGCTCATGCCGACGATAGCGGCCCACTCGTCGATCGTCGCATGCGGTGACGGTGCCGAGACGAAGCGCCGGCACAGCGTCGCCAGCCTTGCATCGGACGGGAACGGAAGGCCGAGCGGCCGTTCCGGCAGGTTCGGGATTTCGTGCAGCAGGAGCTTCATGATCAGTCCGCCCCGCCCCTCCAGCTCGGCGCCTTGCGGCAGCTTTTCCGATTCCACGATCAGGCTGTGCATCAGGTCGGTGATGCCGACGACACGCAACCCGTCCGGCAGGCCGGGAATGGCCTCCGGCATCACATAGACGGACCGCATGCTGACGTCGCCCAGCATCTCGACGGAATGTTCGGTGCCGGCGGGGATCCACATCGCGTGGTCCGGAGGCACCATCCAGCGCCCATGCCGCGTCGTCACCAGCACGACACCGACCAGCGCGTGCAGCAACTGGCTGCGGCTATGATGGTGCCGTGGCACATGGTAGCCGTCCGGATATTCGGTCGGCAGCGCCACTGCCGGCCCTACGGCCTGCTCCAGCCATTGCCAGCGACGCTCATGCAACAGCCCGAGATCGGTGTCGCCCGCTCTGAACATTTCCCTGCCATGCGGCATCAGCTATGGCCCACTTGCGAAACTATTGGACCAAACCACGAAAGAAGTCGCGTGACAAGCAACGTATAAGGCTGCGGCCTATAAGACCGCCTGCGGAAGCGCCCGCTAAAAAGACCACGGAGCCTGCCTTGACCGATACCGCAGCAACCGCCGACGCCAAGCCGGCAGCGGCCAGCCACATTTCAGCTCAGGCGACGGCCTTCACCGTCATCCTGGCGGTGAGCTTCTGCCATTGCATCAACGACATCATGCAGTCGCTGCTGTCGGCGATCTATCCGCTGCTGAAGGACAATTACGGTCTCGATTTCTGGCAGATCGGCCTTTTGACTTTCACCTTCCAGGTGACGGCATCCTTGCTGCAGCCGGTGATCGGCATGATTACCGACAAGCGGCCGATGCCTTATTCGCTGCCCTACGGCATGGCTTCATCGCTGATCGGGCTGGTCGTGCTGGCCTATGCCGGACATTACTCGCTGCTCCTCATTGGCGCCTCGCTGATCGGCATCGGCTCGGCGATCTTCCACCCGGAATCCTCGCGCATCGCCCGCTTCGCCTCCGGTGGCCGGTTCGGTCTTGCGCAGTCGCTGTTCCAGGTCGGCGGCAATTTCGGCCAGGCGATGGGGCCGCTGCTGGCAGCATTCATCGTCGTGCCCTTCGGCCAGACCAGCATCGCCTGGTTTGCCGGCGGCTCGCTGATCGGCATCATCGTGCTGTGGCAGGTTGGCGGCTGGTACAGCCGCCTGCGCGCCGCACAGGGCACCCGCAAGGGGGCAGGCTTCGTTTCGCCTTTCCCGCGCCGCAAGGTCCTGGGCGCGCTGGCGGTGCTGACCTTGCTGGTATTGACCAAGAACGCCTACATCGCCAGCCTGTCCAGCTACTACACCTTCTATGCCATCCATAAATTCGGCGTTTCGGTGCAGATGTCGCAGGTCATGCTGTTCCTGTTCCTCGGCGCCTCGGCCCTGGGCATCCTGCTCGGCGGCCCGTTCGGCGACCGCTACGGACAAAAGGCGATGATCTGGTTCTCGATCGTCGGCGTGCTGCCCTTCACGCTGGCCCTGCCCTATGCCAATTTCGAGTGGACGATGGTTCTCACCGTGCTGATCGGCCTGATCCTGTCCTCGGCCTTCTCGAACATCGTCGTCTTCGCGCAGGAACTGGTGCCCGGCCGCGTCGGCATGATCGCCGGCATCTTTTTCGGCTTCGCCTTCGGCATGGGCGGCATCGCCGCCGCCGTGCTTGGCGTCGTCGCCGACATGAAAGGCATCGATTTCGTCTTCCAGGTCTGCTCGTATTTGCCGCTACTCGGGCTGCTGACGGTTTTTCTTCCCAACATGAAGGAGGCGAGGAAGCTCAAGGCGGGGACCACGATCGGGTGAAGTTTGGGTTGGACTTCGGCTTCCCCGCCCACCGGGCAGCGCGAAATTCGGTTCTCGACATAGACTTCGAGCCGGTCAGGGCCGCCGCGTAGCGACATCGCGGCCATTGGCTGACACGCTCCGTCATCTGAACTTGAAAGCACGCGTCGCCCGCATCAGCCGGAATGCCTGCTCGGCAGCGTTCGCCAGCAGCGTGTCGGCGTCACGGATCGCGTCTTCGAGGGAACACGGTCGGCACAGAATGCTGAAGAAGGCATCGATGCCGATGTCGTGGGTCGCCTCTGCACCTGCTCCGATCGTTCCGGCCAAGGCGATGACAGGCAGATTGTGACGTTTCGCGCGCCGGGCAATCTCGGCTGGTATCTTTCCAAAGCTCGTCTGACCATCCAGGCCACCCTCGGCTGTCATGACGATGTCGGCGTTTGACAGCCGATGATCGAGATCCATATACCGCAGGATCAGGTCGAAGCGCGGATGTAGCCGGGCCCCAGCAAAGGCGTGAAGTCCGGCGCCGAGTCCCCCGGAAGCTCCTCCGCCGACAAGCGGCGTCACGTCGACGCCGAGGTCGCGGCGAACGACGTGAGCGACATTTTCCATGCCCTGCTCGAGCAAAACCACCTGGTCAGGTGTTGCACCCTTTTGCGGGCCGAACACCCGGGCGACGCCTCTCTCGCCGAGCAGCATGTTGTAGGGATTTACCGCGACGTCGATACGAACATTCGAAAGGCGATGATCACGACTGGAAAGATCGACAGGAGCTAGCGATGAGAGGGCCGAGCCGCTCCCCGAAATGGGACGGCCGCCGCCATCGAGCAGACGCACGCCTAATGCTTGGGCCATGCCGGTTCCTGCATCGTTGACACCCGAGTCACCGCAGCCGATCAGAATTCTTTCCGCGCCAAGATCGAGCGCAAAACGAATCAACTCACCAACCCCATAACTTGTAGTGCGGGTCGGGTCACGCATGTCCGTGGGGACGAGCCGGAGCCCGGCAGCCGCCGCGATTTCCAGAACTGCTGTCCGTTTCTTTCTTCGCCCGAGAAAACCGACATCGGCCGCCACGGGTTGTCCCACCGGTCCCGTCACTGTGACGGAATGCAGCTCGCCATCAGACAATTCAACAAGGGTCCGCGTAAAATCCTCGCCACCATCCACCATTGGAAGGCCCAGGATCTTTGCTGTCGGAACGGCATTGCGAACGCCCCGCGCCAATGCAGCGATGACATCACGAACGCCGAGGCTCTCCTTAAAGCCGGAGGGTGCGACCAATACTCGAAGCCGTCTTCGTTTCGTCAATCCTTTCTTTTTCGACATTCTACGGCTCTCCAGGAAGTTGCAGATGGAGCGTGTTGAGCAGGGCTCCGGTGGCTGGCCACACGGCGACCGCGAACACGACGATGAGGATGAACTGCATCGGCAGCAGGATTGAGCTGAGCAAGGCGAGGTCTTTCGGGCCGTAGCCTTCCTCGTCGACCCCCGCGAAAAGCGCCACCGGTTTCGCGCAGATCGCGAGGGTTTGGCAAAAGCCAGTCGCCGAGACGAGGACAAACATTGCAAGGAGAGGGTCGAGCCGCGCTGTTGATGCGAGCATCAGCGCCGGGGGCAGCAGCACCGAGACACGCGCCGTGCGACTGTGGATCACGAGATGACTGAAAAGCCCAAGCAAGGCTAATAAGGAGATAAGCGCCAACGGGCCCAAGCCGGTGCCGCGCAGTGGATCGACAGTGGTCTCGATCAACCACCGATTGAGGCCTGATGCCGTCAGGCCGTCTGCCAAGCAGATCGTCGCCGCCAGAAACAAGAGCAGCTTCCACTCCGCACTCTTGATTGCATCGCCAAACGCCACGGAGCCGACTCCAGGAAGCGTGGCCAAGAGAGCGCCGCCAAGAGCGATAACGGTGGCATCAAGTCCGTGGACAGGTTCGGTCAGCCACGCGATGACAACCCCGCCGGCGATCCAGAGTATCGGCTGCCGTGCCAATCCGGCACCGCCACTAGTCACCGTCGTTGGCTGCAAAAGGGTCATCCGCCGTTCGACCGGCGACAGGAAAAGCCGGAGCAGGCATTCGACCGAAAGGAAGGTGCTCACGGCCGCAAACGGCAGGCCGAAAGCGATCCATTCCAGATAGCTTACTTTCACACCCGAGAGGCGGCCGACCATTTCGATCGCCAGCAGATGGGCACCGGCGCCGACGGGCGATGCAATGGCCGAGAGCAGGATAACAGTGGGGAACAGCAGCGCGAAGGCCCTTCGCAACCGGGCGCTTCCACAGCGTCCCGCGATCGCCTGATAGGCGGGGATCATCAAAGCTGCGCGACCTGAGGTCGACGGAATGACGAAGGCTGTGGCGATCATGACGGCCGTCAAAGAATAGGCGATTGTGCGAACCGATCGCATGCGCCCCGTCACGAGGCCGAGAACGCGATCTGCGACCCCACTCGCCTTGAAGGTGGCCGCCAATATGAAGGAGGCAAGCAATAGCCAGATCAACTCATCGCCGAGCGCATGAAACAGCGCGCCTGGATCACGGTTGACCAGCAGCGCCATTGCCAATCCGGCGGCGATTGCAACGAAGGCATCGTCGAACCGCGTTAAGGTCCACCCGATGATCGCGACAAGCAGGATCTCGAGCGCTCGCCGGGCGTCGGACGGGAGCGCGGGGAGGCCGAATTCAATGATGGCCACACACAGGGATGCACAGGTTCCGATCAGTGCGGCTCGCCATATCGGCCAGAGCACCGGCGGTGTCCTTTCCCGAAGGGTGGCGTCACTGTCGGTCCGAAAATCTACTTGTGCCAACCGAAACCTCGTCTAGTTCGTCGCCAACGTGGCGATGAGGGCGTCGCACACCCTCCGCTCGAACTTAGGAGGTTCCGATTAGACGCTTGGGAGGGCTCCGGTTAGAATTTGGTGAGAGGCATTATCCGATCGCCGGCAGGATTACCGCATGACCGTTCGAGGCCGCATCTTCCTATTTCAAATCGTCATTCTCGCCCTTGTCGGACTGATTTCAGGACTGGCATTCGCAACACTCCAGCTGACAGAGGAATTCGTCCGCCGAATCGACAGCGTCCACGGGCGGTTCGAGGCGCTCGCCGAACTCAATGGGCATGCCAACAATTACACCGAGCAACTCGCTGAAGTCTTGCTGCTTGGGCCCGAGCAAATGCCGGATTTCGAAGCGGCACGAGAAGCAGTGAAATCCGGATTCTACAAGCTGGAGGGCGCCACTCGCGAGGAACTCGGCGCTCTCGGATATTGGAGCGATAGACGCCAGGAGGAGGCCGAACTCAGATTCGTCGGCCGCATCAAGGCGCTGTTTAAGGCGATCGATCGGGCCGCCCAGCGACTGTTTAGCCAGCGAACAAAGGGGGATCCAAAGGGCATCGTAGACGCCTTCCGCAACGATGTGGAGCATCGACTAGAGAGCGATCTCGAAGAAATGATCGAAGCCGCTTTGCACGATGAGCGCAGGGAGGTTGGAGAGGAACTCGCCCGCGTCCGTGGCGCACAATGGCGACTGCTGCTGCTGACCGGCGGCTTCGCTGCGTTGCTCATGCTGGGCAGTCTAGGGTTCGGCCTCGTCCTGCGACGATCAATCGCCACACCTGTGCGTGAACTGAACGAAAGCGCCAAAGCCATCGCTGCAGGCAAGCTCGACCATCGCGTTTCCGCGACCGGACGCGACGAGTTCGCTTCCCTCTCGCGAAGTTTCAACAGCATGGCCGAGGCCCTCGAGATCGAACGTGCTGCTCTGATTTCGGTACAGGACCGCTTGGAGGCGGAGGTTCAGTTGCGCACCCGTGAACTGCGGAAAGCCAATGAGCAACTGAGAGCTATCGATAGCCGACGCACACAATTTTTTGCGGAGGCAAGCCACGAACTCCGCACGCCGTTGACGATTCTCCGCGGAGAGGCCGACGTTGCCCTCCGCGGCCAACCGCGTGTTCGACCTTACCGCGAAGCTCTGAGCCGAATCCGCAATTACGCTGAAGATATGGCTCGCAACCTGGGGGACCTTCTGGCATTCGCCCGCTCCGAAGCCGAAAATTTCAGGTTCTCCTTGCACAACATCGATACCGGTGAGGTGGTGAAGGCGGCCGTTCAGGAGGCTTCCGTACTCGCAGGTCCCAAGCAGATTTCCGTTGATCTGTCGCTCAACCCAGACCATTGCCTCATTCGGGGTGACGCCCAGCGCCTAAAGCAAGCGCTGCTGATCGGCTTCGACAACGCCATAAAGTACTCAAAGCCATATCAGACGATAGCAGTCGAGATGGCTGAGCGTCATGGAATGGTTGAGATCGCCATCCGCGACAACGGTTCAGGGATCGATGTCAACGATCTCCCGTTCGTGTTTGACCGTTATTATCGCGGGCGTGTCGGCGGGAGGTCCGCAGCCGACGGCCTTGGTGTTGGCCTCGCGATCGCCAAGGAGATTATAGACGGGCACAATGGCACAATCGGCCTTGAAGGAATTGAGCCTTCGGGAACCCTCCTCAGAATCAGACTGCCGCTGGTACATCGCACCCATGATTCGAATCCTGATCGTTGAAGACGACCGGCGTGTCTCCGACTTTCTCCGCCGGGGGTTGGAGGCCGAAGGCTTCCACGTGAGTGTCGCGGAGGACGGTCGCGAGGGATTAGCCATTATTCGTACGGATCCATTCGATCTCGTGATCCTGGACCGTCTGCTTCCCTACCTGGACGGCCTTGAGCTGTGCCGGATCGTGCGATTGGAGCAGTGGCCGGTTCTCATCCTGATGCTGACCGCGAAGGAGACAATTCAGGATCGCGTAGATGGGCTCAAGGGCGGTGCCGACGATTACCTGACGAAACCGTTTGCGTTTGATGAACTAGTGGCCAGGATTGACGCGCTGCGCCGACGCCGTCAGGGTGCAGTGGATCGGCAGTTGCTTCGAGTGAGCCGCCTCAATCTCGACACGAGCGCTCGTCGTTTCGCGGACGGCGACCGGGAAATCAGCCTTACCCGACGTGAATTCGACCTTCTGCATTTTCTCATGCTCAATGCGGGGAAAGTGGTTAGCCGCGAGCGCATCCTCAACAATGTCTGGTCATACAGCTTCGAACCCGGGACGAAGATCGTGGAGGTATACATTCGCTATCTGCGTGCGAAGCTCGGGCCGGATGCATCGGCCAGCATTCAGACGGTTCGTGGGATCGGCTACATGCTGGTCGAGCGGAAGCCATAGAAGGTAGAGCGAAACTCTTTATCGCACCGTTCTCGCCACTCGCTGGAAACCTTCCCTTCCGCAACGCCGGTTCCACCGCTTGTTTCCGAATAGGTGTTCATTGGCTCCCTTCCATGCTGCCGGCGCGCGCCGTCCACCCGCCGTGGGCATTGCCCCGCCGCGGTCCCACCTTTCCATTTGTGTTCGGGCTTGGCCGGCGACGCCGATTTGGCGGCCGTTAACCGCTTTCGTAATTCACGCCCTCTACCCCCAGGCCTGCAGCCACCCAGTCGGGGAAGCCGCCTTCGAACCGGCGCGAGGCCCAGCCTCGTGCCCTGAGGATTGCCAAGGCGTCGGCCGACAGAACGCACTGGACTCCACGACAATAGGCGACAACGACCTTTTCCCGTGGGAGCGCCGCAAGCCGCTGCTCCAACTCGTCAGCGGGAATGTTGATCGCACCCGGCAAATGCCCCGCTACGAATTCGTTCTGCGGCCTGACATCGAGCAGCACGACTTCGTCGTTTCGCATGCGGCGCACGAGTTCCTCGCGCGAGATGTTTTCCAACCTGTCCGGCTGGCTGATGCTATCGTTGATAAACTCACGGATCTGCTGGCGTCTGTGGTTTGCAAGATTTCGCAGCGCCGCAAGCACGTTTTCGATTGGGCCATCTGCAAGCCGGTACAGAACGCGTTTTCCGTCTCGCCGGGTCTGCACCAAGCCCGCTCGCTTGAGGTGCTGAAGATGCTGCGACGTATTCGCTAACGCGATCCCGGAAAGTTGCGTCAGTTGTTCGACGGCCAGTTCGCCATCGGCAATGTGACGCAACAGAACCAGCCGGTGGGCATGCCCCAAGGTGCGGGCGAGATCCGCTATTTCGTCGAAGATTGGGTGGTGAACGTCCGCGCTTTTCATATGACATAGCTAGCATCACTCAATTAATCAATCAATATGTTGAATGATTGATTCTTTTTGGTTAATGTCTGACAGGTGAAACAGGAGATGCCAAAATGTTGGAGTTCGTTGTCCGTGCGGCCGTCATTGGAATCGGCGCGACAGCCCTGACGGATCTCTGGGGATGGTTTCTGAAGCGAATGTTCGCGATTCCACCGCTTGATTACGCCTGGGTCGGCCGCTGGATCGGGCACTTTCCACATGGACGTTTTGCACATGCGAATATCGCACAAGCTGCCCGCGTTCGCGGCGAAACCGCCATTGGATGGAGTGCGCATTACGCGACCGGCATCGTATTTGCCGCAGCGCTGATTGGAGTGTGGGGCCTCGACTGGGCACGGCACCCGACAGTGCTTCCGGCCCTGTTGATCGGCGTCTGCACCATCGTCGCCCCGTTCTTCGTGATGCAACCGGCTTTTGGGATCGGCATCGCGGCTTCGAAAGTTCCCAATCCGCGCACTGCGCGCCTGCGCAGCTTATGGCCCATCTGTCTTTCGGGGTTGGGCTGTACGTTGCAGGATTGCTTTCGGCACTGCTACTTCCAGCCTGATGGGACACGGTCCATCCCTGGCGCCCTTCCGCCCGCTTGCACCTCGCGCCACCTTCCGCTATAGAGCCGCCACCCGCGTAGACACCCTTGGAGGCAACGCGGCGGAAGGCCGCCTTCCCGCATGATTCCGAAAAGTGGATTCCGGTTTTCGGACCAGGTCATGCGTTAGCTATGTCGGCTTTCGACGTTTACGGCCCAGCCACGCTGACCGTGAGCGCTCCAGAACAACGCGAAAGGAAATGCCATGAGCCACGATACTTACGAGCTCAAGGCCGAAGCGCGCGAACAGGTCGGTAAGGGGTCCGCCCGTGCAGTTCGCCGCAACGGTAAAGTGCCTGCAGTGATTTACGGCGACAAGCAGCCTCCCCTGGCGATTGCGCTGATCTACAAGGACATCTACTACAAGATCCATGGCGGCGGGTTTCTGACCACGGTCGCCACGATCGATGTCGACGGCAACAAGATCCAGGTTCTGCCCAAGGATTTCCAGCTCGACCCGGTCAAGGATTTCCCTGTCCATGTCGATTTCCTGCGCATCGGCAAGGATACCGAAGTCAATGTCGACGTGCCCGTGCACTTCATCAATGAAGACAAGTCGCCCGGCATCAAGCGCGGCGGCGTGCTCAACATCGTGCGCCACGAGGTCGAGTTCCACTGCCCGGCCAATGCGATCCCGGATTTCATCACCATCGATCTCACCGGTACCGATATCGGCGATTCGATCCACATTTCGGCCATCACCTTGCCGGCCGGCGTCAAGCCGGTGATCTCCGACCGCGACTTCACCATCGCGACCATTGCCGGCTCCTCGGCGATGAAGCCGGAGGCCGCGGAAGAGACGACTGAAGCGGCTGAGCCCGAAGCGGCTCCTGCCGCCGAAGAGAAGTAACCCCTTCCCGCCCGGAGGCGACGATGCTTGTCTTTGCAGGCCTCGGCAATCCGGGCGCGAAATACGCCAACAACCGGCACAATGTCGGCTTCATGGCGGCGGACGCGATCGCCCGCCGCCATTCCTTTTCGCCCTGGTCGAAGAAATTCCAGAGCCTGATCGCCGAAGGCACGCTTGCCGGCGAAAAAGTGATCCTGATCAAGCCGCAGTCCTTCATGAACCTGTCCGGCCAGTCGGTCGGCGAAGCCTTGCGCTTCTACAAGCTCGGCCCTTCGGCGCTGACTGTCTTTTATGACGAGATCGACCTTGCCGCCGGCAAGGTGCGGGTCAAGGTCGGTGGCGGTTCCGGCGGCCACAACGGCATCCGCTCGCTCGACCAGCACGTCGGCAAGGATTTTCGCCGTGTGCGCATCGGCGTCGGCCATCCCGGCGTCAAGGAAATGGTGCACGGCCATGTGCTTGGCGATTTCGCCAAGGGCGACCGCGAATGGCTGGACGTGCTGCTCGACGCAATCGCCGATAGTGCCGGATTGCTTGCCAAGGGCGACGACAATTCGTTCATGAACCGCGTGACGCTGGCGCTGCGCGACAAGCTCACGCCGACGGACGACGACGATCGCCCGCCGCCCAAGGCGCCAAAGGCGCAAAGCCACGTCCGCCAGGCGCGGCCGCAGCAGCCGGCGGCCAAGCTGCCCGAAACCGGCCCGATGGCGGCCATGCTGAAGAAGCTTTTTGGCGGCAAGGACTGAGCCATGGATCTGGATGACATTCAGGAATTGGTCCGTCTCATCAGACAGAAGTATGTTGATTATTTCGTCGCCGCTGCCGGCGAACTTGCTCGCAGCAGCCAAGGATCGCATGCGACCGAAATCAAGTTTTCGAACGTCGATTCCTTCTATCGAAATTTCATCGCGGTTGATTTCGTCAGTAATGACGGACAGCCAAATCCGCAATTCATCAACAGCGATTCCTATGTGAAATTCTCTCCGGATATTCACGCCGGGATGGGTGGAATGGATGTCCTCATCTCACCTTTCAGGTGGGATGAGGTTCATTTTAAATTCCCTATAAATGAGCTCGACGGCGATCTCTTCGACGAATGGTTTCGCGGCTGGTTCGATATCGATGGCGAGCGTGAAACATCGGAGACCGTCGGAAACGTCATTCACAGTGCGCAATTGCTCGACGGGCAACTGACCATCGATTTCGGAACCGCTGAGGTCGACGCGTTCTGGCATCTTCTGCAAATACTGAGCAGGTCCGGCGTTCGTTCGTTGGCGATAGGCACCGATGACATCTCGCAGCGTCTGAATTGAATTGCGCCTTGACGATCATCGGCGCTTTCGCCCATAGCCCTGATCAAATTTCGATTTCCCGATAGGACCAGACAAAAATGGGTTTCAAATGCGGCATCGTTGGCTTGCCCAATGTCGGCAAGTCGACGCTCTTCAATGCGTTGACCAGGACGGCGGCGGCGCAGGCCGCCAATTATCCGTTCTGCACCATCGAACCGAATACCGGCGAGGTGGCGGTGCCCGACCCGCGCCTGCAGAAGATCGCCGCGATCGGCAAGTCGAAGGAGATCATCCCGACCCGCATCTCGTTCGTCGACATTGCCGGCCTGGTGCGTGGCGCCTCCAAAGGCGAAGGGCTTGGCAACCAATTCCTCGCCAACATCCGTGAGGTCGACGCCATCGTCCATGTGCTGCGCTGCTTCGAGGATGACGACGTCACCCATGTCGAGGGCCGCATCGATCCTGTCGCTGATGCCGAGACCGTCGAGACCGAATTGATGCTTGCCGACCTCGACAGCCTTGAGCGCCGCATCGTGCAGATCCGCAAGCGTGCCGCCGGCAAGGACAAGGAAGCAGCGACCGTACTTCCGATGATGGAAGCGGCGCTTGAACTGCTGCAGGCCGGCAAGCCCGCCCGCATCCTGCTCAACGGCATCTCGGCTGAGGATCTGCGCATCCTGCAGGGGCTGAATCTCTTGACCTCACACCCGGTGCTTTACGTCTGCAACGTCGCGGAAGCCGATGCCGCCACCGGCAACGCGCATACCAGGGCGGTCGAGAAGATGGCCGCCGCGCAAGGTGCCCGCACCGTTGTGATTTCCGCGGCGATCGAGGCCGAGGTCGCCCAGCTCTCGGACGAAGAGGAAATGGAATTCCTGGCAACGCTCGGTCTGGACGAACCCGGCCTGAACAAGGTCATCCGCGCCGGCTACGAGCTGCTCCAGCTCATCACCTACTTTACCGTTGGCCCCAAGGAGACACGCGCCTGGACCGTGCACAAGGGCGCCAAGGCGCCGCAGGCGGCAGGCGTCATCCACACCGATTTCGAGCGCGGCTTCATCCGCGCCCAGACCATCGCCTATGAGGACTTCGTCAGGCTGGGCGGCGAAGTCGCGGCCAAGGAGGCCGGCAAGGCGCGCGACGAAGGCAAGGAGTATGTCGTCCAGGACGGCGACATCATGCTGTTCAAGTTCAACACCTGACCTGGCGAGGGAGCCCAATGGTCACCATTGCCGTCGCTCGATGACAAACTTCAAAGCAGGGTGTCGCAGTGCCTCTTGCGCTGCTTGACGGGCCATCGTGCGGGGTCTAAGGGGCCTCTGCACCGGCCTCGCGCCTCGCCTGCCCGCGTCCGTGCGATGTGACTGACGCGCCCCCTCCAAACGAACGCTCTTTGGCAACAGCAAGGGAGACCCGGCGATGATCAAGGCCTTCGTCGTCGACAATGATCGCCTGCGCCTGGTCGACGATCTCCTGCAAAACAGCGACACTGTCGTCTGGGTCGACCTCTTCAACCCGACAAAGGAAGAAGAGACGACAATCGAGACCTGGCTCGGCATCGCCGTTCCGACCCGCGAAGAGATGGAAGAGATCGAGATCTCGAGCCGTCTCTACGTCGAGGACGGCGCTTACTTCATGACCGCCATCCTGCCTGCGCAGACCGAGCTGGACGATCCCTTGATGTCGCCGGTCACCTTCGTGCTCGCCGGCAAAAGGCTGATCACCGTGCGGTACCACGAACCGAAGGCGTTCAAGACCTTTCCGCTGCGCGCCGAGAAGGTGGCGACCGGTTGCACCAGCGGCGACACCATCCTGATCGGACTGCTGGAGGCGATCGTCGACCGCCTCGCCGACATTCTGGAGCGCGCCGGCCGCGACGTCGAGGCGATCTCGCGCGACATCTTCGAGGCACGCTCGACCAAGGTTTCCAAGCGCAACCGCGACTTCCAGGAGCTGTTGAAAGGCATTGGCCGCAAGGAGGACCTCGCCTCCTCGATCCGCGACAGCCTGATCTCGCTGCAGCGCCTTGCCGGCTTTCTCGCCCATGCCTCCACGCAAAGCAGAATGAGCAAGGACAGCCGCGCTCGCATCAAGACCTTGTCACGCGACGTCCTGTCGCTCGCCGACCACGCCACCTTCCTGTCGCAGAAGATCAGCTTCCTGCTCGACGCGACGCTCGGCATGATCTCGATCGAGCAGAACGCCATCATCAAGATCTTCTCCGTCGCCGCTGTCATCTTCCTGCCGCCGACGCTTGTCGCTTCGATCTACGGCATGAATTTCGACATCATCCCTGAGCTCAAATGGCACTTTGGCTATCCCTTCGCCATCGGCATGATGGTGCTTTCGGCAATCCTGCCCTTCTGGTATTTCCGCCGCCGCGGCTGGCTATAGGGTCGTCAATACCGCGCTGCGGCTTGGGCGCAGCGGGCTGGCGCAATAGAAATTGCTTGACCAAATGCCACGCTGCCTGCATCCGGGACCCGGACCCGTAGCGATCGTACAATCCTGAACAGGATTTCCAGATCATGACCGCAAAGACCTGGGCTTATGAGGATTTTGTCGAGGGCGCTTCGCTCGACCTCGGCACCAAGCTGGTAAGTGCCGCCGAAATCATAGAATTCGCCGGTGAATTCGATGCCCAGCCGATGCATCTCGACGAGGCCGCGGGCCAGGCCAGCATTCTCGGCGGGCTGGCGGCTTCGGGCTGGCACACCTGCGCCATGTTCATGCGCATGCTGTGCGATGCCTTCCTGCTCGACTCGACCTCCCAGGGCGCGCCGGGCGTCGACCAGGTCAAATGGAAACGGCCAGTCCTGGCCGGCGACCTGTTGACCGGCAGCACCACCGTCCTTGCCAAGCGACTGTCCAGATCGAAGCCCCGGCTTGGCCTGGTGACCATGCGCAGCGAGTTGTTCAACCAGCGTGGCGAAGGTGTTTTCGAGCTCGAAAACACCGTCATGTTCCTCACCCGCGAGGGCCGTGCGTGAGCCTCGACGAATTCTTCTGCATCGGTATCACCGTCACGCTCGGTTCACATCGATTCGAACCGGAGGCGATCAAGGCGTTCGCCCGCAAATACGACCCGCAGATATTCCATATCGACGAAGAGGCGGCGAGGAACAGCATATTCGGCGGGCTCTGCGCCTCGGGCTGGCACACCGCCGCCACCTGGATGAAATTGAACCTCGAGGCTGGCATAGAGGCAGAGGTCGCCCGCTGGCCCGGTCCTGGGCCGGTGCCGGAATTCGGCCCCTCGCCCGGCTTCAAGAACCTCAAATGGCCCAAACCTGTCTATGCCGGGGAAACCGTGACTTTCACCCGCACCGCGCTGGCCCATCGCCCCATTGCCTCGCGACCGGGCTGGCGGCTGCTGACGCTCCGCTCGGAGGCCTTCGATTCGACCGGCGACAAGGTCATCGAATTCGAAAGTGCCGTGCTGGTGAAGGTGGAATGAGCGGAGTTCTTTCCCTCTCCCACAGGAGAGAAGGAAGAAACGCTCAATGCCCCTCAAACCCGATCAGCGTCCTCACCGGTACGCCGAGCGCCTCTAACCTCTCTCGGCCGCCAAGGTCCGGCAGGTCGATGACGAAGCAGGCGGCGAGGATGTCGGCGCCGATCTGCCGCAATAGCTTGACGGCCGCCTCGGCCGTGCCGCCGGTGGCGATCAAATCGTCGACGAGGATTACCTTCTCGCCTGGAGAAACACCGTCTTTGTGCATCTCCATCTCGTCCAGCCCGTATTCCAGGCTGTAGGCGACGCGCACCGTCTCGTAAGGCAACTTGCCCTTCTTGCGGATCGGCACGAAGCCGGCCGAAAGCTGGTGGGCGATGGCGCCGCCGAGGATGAAGCCGCGCGCCTCGATGCCGGCGATCTTGTCGATCTTCAGGCCGGCATAGGGATGCACCAGCTCGTCGATCGCCCGGCGGAAGGCCCGCGCATTGCCGAGCAGTGTCGTAATGTCGCGAAACAGGATGCCGGGTCTGGGATAATCCGGAATGGTGCGGATCGCGGCAAGCAGCGTGTCTTCGAGCGAGGATTTCATCAAGCGGCTCTCCGGACCTTTCGTCGGATTCGACTGAAGACGTGAAAGGAATTGGCCAATCGTAACCCGGGGCAGCCAAGTCCGGCTACCGCCATGTGACGCCTGACGGAAAATTGTCCGGCAAAGGGGGTGCTCAGCGACGGCTGCAATGAATCGAAATGCCTGCAATGAAAAGGGCGCCTTTCGACGCCCTCCCGGTCTCGTGTGTTGCAGCGGTCAGTGCGCCACGCCGGCCCACACCTTGCGTTTTGTCAGGTAGACCAGCGCACCGAACAGAAGCAGAAAGACCAGCACGCGAAAGCCGGTCTTCTTGCGGTCCTCGAGGTGCGGCTCGGCCGCCCACATCAGGAAGGCCGACACGTCGCGCGAATACTGGTCGACCGTCTGCGGCGCGCCGTCATCATAGGTAACCTGGCCGTCGGAGAGCGGCTTCGGCATCTTCAGCGACACGCCGGACAGGAAGTACGGATTGTAGTGCGTGCCTTCCGGTATGACCATGCCCGCCGGCGGCTGCTGGTCGTAGCCGGTCAGCAGCGAGTGGATGTAGTCGGGACCGCCCTGGGCATATTGCGTGAAGATGTCGAAGACGAAGCGCGGGAAGCCGCGTTCAACGCCGCGCGCCTTGGCCAGCAGCGACATGTCGGGCGGTGCTGCGCCGCCATTGGCCGCCGCCGCCGCTTCCGCATTGGGGAACGGCGCCGGGAAATGGTCGGACGGCTTGCCGGGGCGATCGAACATGTCGCCGGCATCGTTCGGGCCGTCGTGGATCGTGTATTCGGCCGCCAGCGTCTTGATCTGCGCATCCGAATAGCCAAGGCCTTCCAGCGTGCGGAACGCCACCAAATTCATCGAATGACAGGCTGAGCAGACTTCCTTGTAGACCTTCAGCCCGCGCTGCAGCTGGGCCTTGTCGTAGGTGCCGAACGGCCCGGCGAAGCTCCAGTCCATTTCCTTTGGTTCGTGTATTGGGAAATGCGTCGGCGCCGCCTCGTTGTGCGCCTCTTCCTGGGCGCGCGCTCCAGTGCCTGTGGCCCCAATGCCCGCGGCCACAAGGCCAAGCAGCGCCAGCGAGGTGAGAATCTTCTTCATGCAAATCCCCTTGAGATTCTCTGACGCGCTGTCATCGTCTCGAGCATGATCTTGTCCGAAAACCGGTTTCCACTTTTCGGGATCATGCTCAGCCTTTGGTTTCCGGCGCGGCCGTGGCGCCGGCAGGATGTCCACCGCCACCCTTGTTCTTCCCGAGCACCGCCTCGGTGATCGAATTCGGCAGCCGCCGCGGCGTCTCGATCAGCCCAAGTACCGGCAGCGCTACCAGGAAGAAGGCGAAGTAGAACAGCGTCGCCATCTGCGCCATGAACACATAGCTGCCCTCGGCCGGCTGCGAGCCCAGCCAGCCGAGCAGGATGGCGTCGGCCACGAACAGCCAGAAGAACAGCTTGTACCAGGGCCGGTAGACTGCCGAGCGCACCTTCGAGGTGTCGAGCCACGGCACCAGGAACAGCATGACAATCGCGCCGAACATGCAGAGCACGCCGCCGAGTTTGGAATTGATGGGCCCGATATTGAAGGTGATAGCGCGCAGGATCGCGTAGAACGGCAGGAAGTACCATTCCGGCACAATGTGGGCCGGCGTCTTCAGCGGGTTGGCCACGGTGTAATTATCCGGATGGCCGAGATAGTTCGGCAGATAAAAGACGAAATAGGCGAAGACGAACAGGAACACGATCATGCCGAACCCGTCCTTGATGGTCGCGTAAGGCGTGAAGGCGAGCGTGTCGGTCTTCGATTTGACCTCGATGCCGGTCGGATTGTTCTGGCCGACGACGTGAAGCGCCCAGATGTGCAGCACGACGACGCCGGCGATCATGAACGGTAATAGGTAATGCAGCGCAAAGAAACGGTTCAGCGTCGGATTGTCGACCGCGAAGCCGCCGAGCAAAAGCTGCTGGATCCAGTCGCCGACCAGCGGGATGGCGGTGAAGAAGCCGGTGATGACGGTGGCGCCCCAGAAGCTCATCTGGCCCCAGGGCAGCACATAGCCCATGAACCCGGTCGCCATCATCAAGAGGTAGATGATGCAGCCGAGGATCCACAGCAGCTCGCGCGGCGCCTTGTAGGAGCCGTAGTAGAGCCCGCGGAAGATATGGATGTAGACCGCGATGAAGAAGAACGACGCGCCGTTCGAATGCAGGTAGCGCAGCAGCCAGCCGGAATTGACGTCGCGCATGATCTTCTCGACCGAATCGAAGGCGAGAGTGCTGTCGGCCGCGTAATGCATGGCCAGCACGATGCCGGTCAGGATCTGCGCCGCCAGCATGAGCGCGAGGATGCCGCCGAAGGTCCAGGCGTAATTCAAATTGCGCGGCACCGGATAGGCGATGAAGCTGTCATAGACCAGCCGCGGCAGCGGCATGCGCGAATCGAACCAGCGTCCGATGCCGGTCTTGGGCGTATAGGTCGAGTGTCCCTCGCTCATGGAAAATATCCCTTGCCTCAGCCGATACGGATCTTGGTGTCGGAAATGAATTGAAACACCGGCACCGCCATGTTCTCGGGCGCCGGCCCCTTCCGGATGCGGCCGGCCGTATCGTATTGCGAACCGTGGCATGGGCAGAACCAGCCGCCGAAATCGCCTTCCTGGCCGAGCGGGATGCAGCCAAGATGGGTGCAGACCTGGACCATCACCATCCAGGCTTCCTTGCCCGGCGTGGTTCGGTTGGCGTCGGTTGCCGGCGCGTCGGCCGGCAGGTTGGCATTGCGGGCAATTGGATCCTTGAGCTCGGCGAGATTGACCGCCTCGGCGTCCTTCATCTCTTTTTCGGTGCGGTTGCGCACGACAACCGGCTTGCCGCGCCACTTCACGACGAGCGACATTCCCGGCGTCAGCGAGGAGACGTCGACCTCGACCGAGGCGAGCGCCAGCGTCGAGGCATCCGGGCGCATCTGGTCGATGAATGGCCAGGCAACGGCGCCCGCGCCGACCACCGCCGCCATGCCAGTGGCGACGTAGAGAAAATCACGACGGTTGGGATCCTGGGTGTCGGTTGCGCTCACGGGTGCCTGATCCTTTCGCCTCTTCCGTGCCGGCGGCCGAGCCTTGTTCCCCGCTCAATCGCGCCGGCCCGACTGCGCATGGCGAACAGGCTAGCGAATTCCTCCGGCATTTGGGACTTGGGTTTATGCGTGAAGCCTGTTTTTGTCCAGACGGGTGAAGGCACAAGGGCAGATTGTCGCGGGGGCGTAATTCGCACGGCGGAACGATTGGAAAACAGCAGCAAAACCAAATGGCTGCGTTCGCCTCGACAGCTGGCGCTGGCCCGGTTTATCCTCGGCCTATGGCGCATGTCATAGACCGCGACAAATGGGCCGAAGCGCCCGACCGCTGGCCCGACCATTGGCAGGGCGAGCTGCAAGGCGGAGCTTACGGCTCCCGCAGCTGCCTGATCTTCAACTACCTGCCCGAGATCGGCGGCGGCCCCAGGCTGCACAGCCATCCCTATTGCGAGATTTTTATCATCCGGACCGGGACCGGTCTGTTCACCGTCGGCGACCGGCAGATCGAGGCCACAGCCGGCCAGAGCCTGGTCGTACCGCCGAACACGCCGCACAAATTCACCAATCTCGGGCCAGGCCCGCTGGAAACCACCGACATACACGAGAACGGCAGCTTCATCACCGAGTGGCTGGAATAACGCTTCCCAAACCGATTCCGGTTCGGATCATGCGCTGGCGCCGAGCCTGGCCAGCACGGCCTTGGGAATGTTGTATTCCCGGATCACCGCGTCGTGCTTGCGCAGGCCGCAGAGTTCGCGCTGGATGAAATACCCGTGCACCGCTTCGGCTGCATCCCTGAGCAGCCGGGCTCGATCGTCGCTGTCGCCATTCTCGCGCAGCCTCGTCAATGTTTCCTCGACGCGCCGGCCGGCGCGGCCGAGCGCGGCCGCCTTCTCGCCGAGGATTTCATGGCCAAGCAGGTCCAACGCGCTCTCCTGCGCGCCGGACCGTCCGAAATTCGATGGCATTCTCACCGCCATGGTCTACTCCGGTTTTTAGAAACTACTCCGCCGGCCGGGTCTCGGCCAGCGCGCTCTCCTCGTTGAACAGGAAGCCGCCGGACTGCCGCTTCCACAGCCTGGCATAGAGCCCGTCGAGCCCGACCAGCTCGTCATGCGTGCCTTGCTCGACGATGCGGCCCTCGTCGAGCACCACCAGCCGGTCGAGTGCCGCAATGGTCGACAGCCGATGCGCGATGGCGATGACCGTCTTGCCTTCCATCAGCCTTGCCAGATTTTCCTGGATCGCCGCCTCGATGTCGGAATCGAGCGCCGAGGTCGCCTCATCGAGCACCAAGATCGGTGCATCCTTGAGGAAGACGCGGGCGATCGCCACGCGCTGGCGCTGGCCGCCGGAGAGCTTGACGCCGCGCTCGCCGACATAGGCCTCGTAGCCGATACGATCGCGATTATCGCGCAGGCCGAGGATGAACTCGTGCGCCTCGGCCTTCTTCGCTGCCGCGACCACCTCGGCGTCGGTCGCTTCCGGCATGCCGAGCTTGATGTTGTCGCGCAGCGAGCGGTGGAAAAGTGCCGTATCCTGGCTGACGACGCCGATATTGGCGCGCAGCGAATTCTGCGTGACCCTGGAGACGTCCTGCCCGTCAATGGTGATCTTGCCGCTCTCGAGGTCGTAGAGGCGCAGGATCAGATTGACCAAGGTCGTCTTGCCGGCGCCGGACGGGCCGACCAGGCCGACCTTTTCGCCCGGCCGCACGACGAGGTCGATGCCGTCGAGCACACCGGACCCCTTGCCGTAGTGGAACTCGACATTGCTGACGTCGATACGCCCGCCGCCGACGACAATCTCTTTCGCGTCCGGCGCATCGGTCAGGCCGAGCGGCTGTGAGATCAGCGCCTTGGAGTTTTCCAGCACGCCGAGGTTCCGCAAGATGCCGTTGAGCTGCATCATCAGCCGGCCGAGCAGCATGTTCAGCCGCAGCACCAAAGACAGCGTGAAAGCCACGGCGCCGACTGTGATCGAACCCTCGACCCAGAGATAAACGGCAAAGCAGGCGATCGCCGTGATCATAATGCCCGACAGCATCGTCAGTGCCATGCGCACGCCGGTCAGCCTGCGGGTGAACGGGCGCAGCGCGTCGAGATAGATGTCGAAGCCGTTCCTGATGTAGCGGTCGTCGCCATTGGCCGAGAACAGTTTCAGCGTCTGGACGTTCGAATAGGAATCGACAAGGCGGCCGGTGATCATCGAGCCGGCTTCGGCGGTGGCTTCGGCATGCTTGCGGATCGCCGGCAAATAGCGCCTGGCCAGCAAGCCGAAGGCGGTAATCCAGATCACCACCAGCACCGCCAGCCGGAGATCGAGCCCGGCGACCAGCGCCAGCGTCGTTACCGTATAGACGACCATGAACCAGACGACCTCGATGAAGCTTTCCATCAGATCGCCGGTCGCCTGTCCCGCCTGCCAGACCTTGGTCGCGATACGTCCGGCAAAGTCGTTCTGGAAGAAGGCGTAGGATTGGCGCGAGACATGGCGATGCGCCTGCCAGCGCACCAGATTATAGAAACCCGGCGTGATCGTCTGCTCGTCGACCAGCGCCGACAGGCCGACGACGATGGTGCGGATGACCAGCACCACGGCGATCATGAAGACAAGTTCCGGGCCGGCGGCAGTCCACAGCGCGTGCCAGCTGCGTTCGCCGGGAAGCTGGTCGAGGATGTCGACCAGCCGCCCGACAAAGTAGAACAGTCCGGCTTCGACCAGCGGCGCGATGCCGCCGATCACCAGCATGGCGAAGAAGGCGATCTTCGCCTGCCCGACATAATGCCAGAGGAAACCCCTGACGCCGGCAGGTGGCCGAAGGTCCGCGGGCTCCCGGAATGGATAGACCCAGTTCTCGAACCAGCGGTAGATGGCAGTCATCATTCGGCGGCTTCACCCTTGGCGATTGCATCGTTGGCGGCTGCATCGTTGGCGGAGGGGCCGTCGTCGAGCAGGAAGCCGCCCGACTGGCGTTGCCAGAGCTGGGCGTAGAGCCCGCCGCTGGCAACGAGTTCCTCATGCGAACCTTCCTCGATGACTCGGCCCTTGTCCATGACGACGAGCCGGTCCATGGCGGCGATCGTCGACAGCCGGTGCGCAATGGCGATGACGGTCTTGCCTTGCATCAGTCTGTAGAGGTTCTCCTGGATGGCCGCCTCGGCCTCGGAATCGAGCGCGGAGG
Source organism: Mesorhizobium sp. M0701 (assembly GCF_040320365.1). Lineage (NCBI taxonomy): Bacteria > Pseudomonadati > Pseudomonadota > Alphaproteobacteria > Hyphomicrobiales > Phyllobacteriaceae > Mesorhizobium > Mesorhizobium sp. M0701. The sequence continues at coordinate 60,867 of NZ_JAMYPO010000006.1, read as the reverse complement.
TCGCCTCGTCTAGAATGAGGATCGGCGCGTCCTTCAGCATGACACGGGCTATGGCGATGCGTTGCCGCTGGCCGCCGGACAATTTGACGCCGCGATCGCCGACATGCGCGTCGAAACCCTTGCGACCGTTAGAATCCGACAATCCGGCGATGAAATCCAGCGCCTCGGCGCGCCGCGCCGCCTCGATCAGCATCTGGTCACTGGCGTCCGGCCGGCCATAGAGGATATTCTCGCGCACCGAGCGATGCAGCAGCGAGGTGTCCTGCGTGACCATGCCGATCTGGGCGCGCAGCGAGTCCTGCGTCACCGCCGCAATGTCCTGGCCGTCGATCAGGACCTTGCCGCTTTCGAGGTCATAGAAGCGCAACAGAAGATTGACCAGCGTCGACTTGCCGGCACCCGAACGGCCAACGATGCCGACCTTCTCGCCCGGCTTCACCGTCAGCGACAGGCTTTCGATCACGCCCTTCTGCTTGCCATAATGGAAGCGGATGTCCTCAAAACGGATCTCCCCCTTGGTCACGGCAATATCCTTGGCGCCAGGCCGGTCTTCGACGAGGCGCGGCAGCGAGATCGAGGCGATGCCGTCCTGCACCGTGCCGATATTCTCGAACAGCGTGGACATCTCCCACATGATCCATTGCGACATGCCCCAGAGCCGAAGCACGAGGCCGATGACCAGGGCGACGGCGCCGATCGTCACGGCTTGGCCGAGCCACAGCCATAGCGAGATTGCGGTGACCGAAAACAACAGCAGCGAATTCAGGACGTAGAGCAGGCCGTAGAGCTGTGTCACCAGCCGCATCGACCGGTAGACTGTATCGAGAAAGCCGGCCATACCGTCCTTGGCGAAGGATGCCTCGCGCCGCGCATGCGAGAACAGCTTGACCGTCTGGATGTTGGAGTAGCTGTCGACGACACGGCCGGTCATGGTTGAGCGCGCATTGGCCTGCTCCTCGCCGACCTTGCCCAGCCGCGGGATGAAATAGCGCAACAGCAGGACATATCCGGCAAGCCAGACGGCAAGCGGCGCAGCCAGCCGCCAGTCTGCCGAGCCGACAATGAACAGCATGCCGAGAAAATAGACGACGATATAGTTGAGCACATCGATGAGCTTGATGACGCACTCGCGCACCGCGAGCGCGGTCTGCATCAGCTTGGTCGCGATGCGCCCGGCAAACTCGTCCTGATAGAAGCTCATCGACTGCTTGAGCAGGTATCGATGCACCTGCCAGCGGATACGCATCGGATAATTACCCATCAGCGTCTGCTGGTTGAGCAGCGAATGGAACCAGACCGTCGCCGGCAGCGCGAAAACCACGATGAATGCCATGCCGACCAGCTTCAAGCCTTCGGTCTGCAGGAACGTCTCGCGATTCTGTCCGGACAGCCAGTCGACGATCCGGCCCATGAAGCCGAACATCCACACCTCGGCAAGGGCGATGGCCGTCACCAGTACCGCATCGAGAGCGATGTAGGGCCACGCGCCGCGCGTATAATGCACGCAGAAGGCGATCAGTGTCCGCGGCGGCTCGACCGGCTCCTTGGCAGGGAACGGATCGAGCTTTTTTTCAAACCAGCTAAACATAGAGATGCTCACAATACTGTTTCCGCTCACGCGGCACGCGAACGGACGAGGTGCCCAGACCGCATGGCGTCAAGGACCGGCGATACGGAATCGTCCGCCTCGCCGGTCCTGCTTCGCGCTATATAGGTTGTCGCGGGCCTTTCGCCGACAGTCTCGTTTGACGATGCTGACGACGTTTTGACGATCCGGATTTTCGCGCCGGTTTTTGCACCAGGCCGGATCAGCCTGATGATCCGGCGCACCAGCGACGGCCGGCTATAGTCCGGAACGGCGCGCGAGAAATCGACGTCCGGCAGCATGCCGCGATGCGGACGCCGGCGGGTCTCGGCGTGAACCGCCGACGAGTAGGTCTCGCCGATCAAAAGCGCCCAGGTCGCAGTCTTGCGCTCGTGCAGGCTTCTTGAGCCGGGTATTCTACAGGGATCGAACATCGGTCCGTCCTCCAGTTGAAGATGCAGGTAGAAGGGTGAACCAACCCAGGCCGCGGGCACGCGCGGCGCGGCAAAGGTGGCATCGGTCGAAGCGTGTTCAGGTGGGGCGTTCAGCCCCTTCCACAGCTTGAAAAACATCGCAGGATTCCTTCAAAGGCCGAAAAGGTTTCGGCGGGAATCGGTGCGATTGAAGTCTAGAAGGTCAGGAGAATCGTCGTACCGAAACCGCCGTCGGGCTGGTAAGCCCACGAGAGGGGTGGTGGATGTGCATGGCCATCATGAATTACCCCTCCATCGGTTCGGGTTGACAATGCTGGCCGTATAACCGACTTCGCAGAAAATGACCACCCGCCAGTCCAGGAATTTCCAAAACCGCGAGAGCTCTGTGGCTGATCTGCCACTTATTAGAAAGACGCGGAAATGAACGACCGTCTCCGCATCGCGCTCTACCAGCCTGATATCGCCGGCAACACCGGGACAATCCTGCGCTTCGCCGCTTGCCTCGGTCTCGGCGTCGATATCATCGAACCGGCGGGCTTCCCGCTCGGTGACCGGGCGCTGAAACGGGCCGGCATGGACTACCTCGAAATGGCGGCGCTCACCCGGCATGTCGACTGGCACGCCTTCGAGGACTGGCGCAAGCTTGCCAAGCGGCGGCTGGTGCTGCTGTCGACCAAAGCAGCTGCCGCCTACACGGATTTCGCCTTTGCCGGCGACGACATTCTCTTGTTCGGCCGTGAATCCGCAGGCGTGCCGGACGCCGTTCATGAGGCGGCGGATGCGCGACTGATCATCCCGATGCAGCCCGGCGCGCGCAGCATCAACGTCGCGCTTTCCGTTGCGATGGTGGCGGCCGAGGCGATCCGGCAGCTCCGCTAGGATGTGTACGCGATCGCCGGCCGCAGCGACCAAGGCGTCGTCCTCACGCAACACTGCGTCCTCTCCGGTCATTCTCATCCAGACGCCCATCGCCTTCTCCTGCCGTTTGCATCTTCGAGGCTTCTTCGCTACAAGCTCAACTTAACTTGAGGTCAAGCGGAAAATCGGAGATGGCTGCGGCAACGGAATTAACAGTCGGCCAGGTGGCGATGCGCAGCGGCGTGGCGGTGTCGGCGCTGCATTTCTACGAAGCGCGCGGGCTGATCCGCAGCCACCGCACATCAGGCAACCAGCGGCGTTACGGCCGCGACGTGCTGCGACGGGTGGCGATCATCAAGGTAGCGCAGGAGGTCGGCATTTCGCTGGCCGAGATCGGCACAGCCCTTCGATCATTGCCTGAAGGCCGGACGCCGACGCGCGAGGATTGGAACCTGCTTTCGACGGCTTGGCGCGACGACCTCGACCAGAAAATTAGTCAGCTCAAGAAGCTGCGCGACGGGCTGAGCGACTGCATCGGCTGCGGCTGCATGTCGATCGACAAATGTCCGCTGCGGAATAAGAACGACAGGCTGGCAAGGGACGGCGCGGGCGCCCGCAGGCTGGTCGTGCGTTGAAGCCATGACGGTCTGGACGGGTTCAGCGAACTTATCCTGTCCGTTAGTCACTATACAGTCTTGTGAAGTTCATGTGCCCGTGCTTGATACGCCCCTGCAACTAACCTTGGGGGGCAGAATTGAAATTTGCATACAAGACTTACGCCGCGTTGCTTGGCGCCATTGTGTTGGCTGGATGCATGCCGAGCGAAGGTGAATGGAATACGGCAAGGACTTTGGTTCAGGGCAGTCCTGCCATGTATAAGAAAGTGCTTACGGAATGCATCAGGCATTCGGAGCAATCGCCTCTCAGTTCGAAGCAGGAAGCTGGCAAGATCATGAATGTCAGCGCAGCCGCGGCGCCACGTGTCTGGTGCGGAAGAACCGTGCGGGCCTTCGCGAATGGGCGGCTGACGTATGCCGAGATGAAAAGAGCGCATCTTGGAACGGGCGACAGAAGCGTGTTTATCAAGATCGTTCAGGGCAGATGAACTAGCCCTGATACGTTCAGCCTCGAGACCGGAGCGTTAATCGGCCGCCGGCAGCCGCCTGATGGTGAATTCGATGGCGTCGCCCGGCCGCTCGAACCAGCTTTCGATCTCGGTCCAATAGGCCTGCTTGGGAAAGCGCTCGAACCATTCCTTCGCCTTGAGACGAGCATCGGAGCGCGGCAGCACGAACGTCTCGCGCAGGAAGCCGTCGCGCGGCATGCGCGCGTTCTCGGCGCGCGAACGGTCGAGCCTCTTCTTCAGGCCATCCAGCGGCGGTCTTGCCGGGGTGCGCACGAAAGAACTCCATTCACACTTGACCCTTGCACCCAAGAGATTAGGGATCGCGGCCGGAAAAGACGAGTCATTTGTCGGGCGCGCCCGCAACCGGAGACAGGATTTGCAACGACCCGAGATACCGGCGGGGCTGCCAGCCGACATCGAACAGAAGAAGACGAAGGCACGGCTGTGGTTCGAGACGTTGTGCGAGCGCATCTGTGCCAGCTTCGAGCAGATCGAGCAGGACCTGCAGGGGCCGCAGGCTAGCTGGTCGCCCGGCCGCTTCGAAAAGACGCCGTGGCAACGCGATGCCGGCAAGGGCGGCGGCGGTATCATGTCGATGATGCACGGCCGCGTCTTCGAGAAGGTCGGCGTCCACACCTCGACCGTCCACGGCGAGTTCTCGCCCGAATTCAGGAAGCAGATGCCGGGCGCCGAAGAGGACCCCTCCTTCTGGGCAAGCGGCATTTCGCTGATCGCCCATCCGTGGAACCCCAACGTGCCGGCCGTGCATATGAACACGCGCATGGTCGTCACCTCGCGCCAGTGGTTCGGCGGCGGCGCCGACCTGACACCGGTGCTCGACCGCCGCCGCAGCCAGGACGACCCCGACACGATCGCCTTCCACAGAGCGATGCAATTTGCCTGCGAGAAGAACGCGGCGATCGCCGACTACGTGAAATTCAAAGCCTGGTGCGACGAGTACTTCTACCTGCCGCACCGCGACGAGCCACGCGGTACCGGCGGTATCTTCTTCGACTGGCTGCATTCGGATGAGGACAAAGGCGGCTGGGACGCCGATTTCAACTTCGTCCAGGACGTCGGGCGATCTTTTCTCGTCGTCTACGGACATCTGGTGCGCGCCAACTTCAATGACAACTGGACCGATGGCGACCGTGACGAGCAGCTCATCCGCCGCGGCCGTTATGTCGAATTCAACTTGCTTCACGATCGCGGCACCATCTTCGGGCTGAAGACCGGCGGCAATGTCGCCTCGATCCTGTCCAGCCTGCCGCCAGAAGCGAAATGGCCGTAAAATCTCGGTGAGCACGACGTGAGCCGCAATCGGGTCCAAATCCCCAGAATTTGACGGCGAATGTGGCGCAAGGCGCGCCAGAAAATATCTTTTTCGTCTAATATACCATTGTAAAGATTGGGTTATTTGTCGCGTCGGGCCGGGAAACGCCGGCGGTTCTTTACTCCCGAGAGCCGCGACCCGACGTGACCGGACGGCCCATGATTGAATGGGGCACCTTTCCCAAGCGGTGCCCGCATTTTCCAGGAGAGCATGCCATGCGCAAGCTTATTATGACCGCAGCCGCCGCTGCCGTTCTCGCCTCTGGTACTGCCGCATTCGCTGCGGTCAAGCACACCACCGGCACGATCAAAAGCTTTGATGGAACGGCGATGAGCCTAGTTCTGGATAACGGAGCCACCTTTACGTTGCCCCAGACCTTCAAGGATCCTGGCCTGAAGGTCGGCGAAAAGGTCCGCGTCACGTGGGATATGAGCGGCAAGGATAAAATTGCCGAGGCAGTCAAGATCGTGAAGTGATGTCCTGCCCGCTGGAGCAAGACGAGGTCTTACTCCTGGGTGGCGTAAGAGGGCGGAGCAGCGATGCTCCGCCTTTTCGCAACCCGATCACCAGAGGGCCGCGTGTCGGCTTGGACGCACGGCACTCTAAGGCAACCAAAACCGTTCGATCGTGTTATGCTTAGCTGGCCAGCGTGTAGCCCGGATACCGTACGCGGTTTCCGGATCGCGCAATCAAAGGTCTGGAGCTTCCGTGTCAGTGCGCTGCGCGGCGCTCCAAGGAGGAGATGAGGAGAAGCCGATGAAGGAATTCCATTGCGGGTCGCTCGTACCCGGCTGCGAGTGGCACACACGCGCCGAGGAGGAGGCTGAGGTCATGCGCCGTGCCGTCGAGCATCTGCGCGAGACGCACGGCGAGACGGTGATCCGCGAGACGATGATCGAGGCGATCCGCTCGCGCATCGAAAAGGCCCGCGACGCAGCGTGACAGTCAGGATTCGAGTGCCTCCGCGGCGCGCTTGAGCAGCGCGCCGCGATCAAGCGCAAAACCGGACTCGACCCATTCCTTTTCGAGATTCTTCAACGTTGCACCAAGCTTCGGCCCCGGTGATGCGCCAAGCGTCGTCAGATCGGCGCCCTTGACCGGAAAAACAGGGTTTTGCCATTTTGCAGCGAAGGCAAGCAGGCGCGAGAAGCCGCCGGCTTCGAGCAGTGCGTCATTGTCCTCGACCGCGCGGGCTCGAGCGGAAGCGAGCAACAGCCGCAACCGATCGACAAAGCCTTGGCGGTCGCCAAAATAAAGCCTTTTCGCCAACTCTCCTTCGGTCGTTTTCGGATCGACGGCAGCTGTGATCGCCCAATTCCGCAGCCGGCTTGCTTCGCTCACGGAAAGCCTCAATCTCTCGGCAAGCGTTTTCATGCGCGCGGCATCCGGCGGCACGATGGCTTCCAGCCTGAGCAGCGGGTCCGGCGCCCAGGCCAGATCCTTCTCGGTCTTGGTCAGCCCGTGGATGGCATCGATGCCCCATTTCTCGCTTTCCGGCAAAACGGCGGTCAGAACGCCGGCCTGGCGCATCCACAGCAGCGCCCGCGACGGATCTGGCGCTGACAGCAATTTCTTCAATTCCCACCAGACGCGCTCGACCGAGAGCTGGTCGAGCCCCTGCTTCAGCCGGGCACAAGCCTTCAACCCTTCGGCATCCGGCCTGCCGTCGCCATACCATGCGAAGAAACGGAAGAAACGCAGGATGCGCAGATAATCCTCGCGGATACGCGCTTCCGGATCGCCGATGAATCGCAGCCTCCGCGCTTCGATATCGGCGATACCGCCGACCAGATCGACGACCGTTCCATCGGCTTCGGCATAGAGTGCATTGATGGTGAAATCACGCCGCTCAGCGTCGGCTTTCCAGTCGCGGCCGAACGACACTTTGGCGCGCCGGCCGTCGGTTTCGATATCGGCACGCAGCGTGGTGACCTCATAGGCCTTGCCGTGGCCGACCGCGGTGACTGTGCCATGCTCGATGCCGGTCGGTACCGTCTTGAAGCCTGCCGCCTCGGCGCGCCGGATGGTTTCCTCGGGCACCGTGGTGGTGGCGATGTCGATGTCGGCGACCGGCTGGCCGATGAGCGCGTTGCGCACCGCACCGCCGGCGACACGCGCCTCCTCGCCGCCATCAGTCAGCGCGGCGAGCAGGCGCTGCAGGTGGCGTTCGCCGAGCCACCCGGCCTTGCCCGCGATCGACACTGGATCGCTCACGAATAGAGCCTTTCATAAAGCGTACGGATGATGCCCGCGGTGACGCCCCAGATGCGCTGGCCGCCATAGGGCATCTCGTAATAGAACCATTCGAGGTCGTTCCACATGCGACTGTCTCTGGTGTGGTTGGCGGGGTCCATCAGAAAGCCCAGCGGCACCTCGAAGACGGCATCGACTTCGTCGGAATTCAGCGTCAGGCTGAAACCGGGCCGCACAATCCCGAGCACCGGGGCGATGCGATAGCCGCTGCCGGAAACGTAGTCCGGCAGACGGCCGATGATCTCGATGTAATCACTATCGAGACCGATCTCCTCGGATGTCTCGCGCAACGCTGCCGCTTCCGGGCTCGCATCGGTTGGATCGATGGTACCACCGGGGAAAGCCACCTGCCCCGAATGGTTGCGAAGCTTTTCCGCCCGCCTGCTCAAAAGGACCGTGGCTTCATGGCCATGATCGACCACCGGGATCAGCACGGCGGCATCGCGCAGCGCCTTGGCCAGCTTCAGCCTGGGATGGCCCGGATTGAAGCGGTGGTCGCCAAAATCGTCGCCGGCATGCGCCAGCGGCTGCGCCGCGACGCGCTGGCGAAACCCGGCAGCGGAAAACGGCAACGGCATCACCTGATCCATCATAGGCGGTCCATCATGCGCTCAGCCGTTTCAGTTTCTCAGCCGGCATGATCGGATAGACCTCGCCTTTGGAACGGACGGCAAACATCGTCTTGCCACCGATGTCGATCTCTTCGCCGTGCTCGACCAGCTCGTACATCACCGGCCGTGCCACCAGCGCCTCCAGCCGCCCGCGCACCAGCACATAAGGCTTCAGGCCACCTGTCTCGTCCTCATCGACGAAGCGCAGCGGGTGTCCCGCCCCAGCCTCTACCACGTCGCCGACATTGGTGCGAAAGGTGACGATTTGTCCGTCGCCGGCGCCCGACACGTCCATCTCGACGGCAATGAAGGGCGCGTCGGCGACGCGGATGCCGACCTTTTCCACCGGCGTCACCAGGTAGGTTCTACCGTCCGCGTCCTTGCGCAGCACTGAGGAAAAAAGCTGCACCAGCGGCATCCGGCCGATCGGCGTTCCCAGATAGAACCAGGTGCCGTCCTGCTTGATTTCCATGTCGAGATCGCCGCAAAATGCCGGATTCCAGCGTTCCACCGGCGCCGGCCCCTTGCCGGCGCGCGTCGCGCGCGAGACCAGCGCCTCCAGCCCGCGCGCCTCGGTCGCGGCCGTCAGCCTCTCTTCACGATAGTCGGCGGCTTCCGTCATGGTCACGAAATAGTCACTGTTGTTCCGCTTGTCAGCCTAAGTCTGTGATTTAAGTTCATTGCAGGCGCCATGCGAGGCCGAATCGCGGCATTCTTTGCGGCACCAAGGTGCCAAGCGGTGTTTCCAACAGAAGGATCGATGCTGCATGAGCGTTATGATCAAGGAAAGCCCAATCAGCGAAAAGGACATGGTGGCGCAGGCCGAGAAAGCGCTGGCCGACATTTCGAGGGTCCGTGACGGCGTCGGCCGGGTCATTTTCGGCCAGGAAAGCGTCGTCGAGCGCACGCTCGTCGCATTGCTGGCCGGCGGCCATGCGCTGCTGGTCGGGGTGCCCGGCCTCGCCAAGACCAAGCTGGTCGAAACGCTGGGCATCGTGCTCGGCCTCGATTCGCGCCGCATCCAGTTCACACCCGACCTGATGCCATCGGATATTCTCGGCTCCGAGGTGATGGAGCAGGATGAATTCGGCAAGCGTTCGTTCCGCTTCATTTCCGGGCCGATCTTTGCGCAACTGCTGATGGCCGACGAGATCAACCGCGCCTCGCCGCGTACCCAGTCGGCGCTGCTGCAGTCGATGCAGGAATACCACGTCACCATTGCCGGCGTGCGCCATGATCTGCCGTCACCGTTCCACGTCCTGGCGACGCAGAACCCGCTGGAGCAGGAAGGCACCTATCCGCTGCCGGAAGCGCAGCTCGACCGCTTCCTGATGCAGGTCGATATCCTCTACCCCGAGATCGAGGCGGAGCGCCGCATCCTGCTGGAAACCACCGGTATCGAGGATGCCAAGGCTGAAAACGTGCTGCAGCCGGCGCGGCTGAAGGACATCCAGACGCTCATCCGCCGTATGCCGGTGCCGGAAAGCGTCGTCGAGGCGATCCTCAAGCTGGTGCGCTCAGCGCGCCCCGGCCAGGGCAACGCCGATACCGACAAGCACGTCGCCTGGGGCCCAGGCCCGCGCGCCAGCCAGGCGCTGACGCTGTGCACCCGCGCCCGCGCCCTCTATGACGGCCGGCTGGCGCCGTCGGTCGACGACGTCCGCGCGCTCGCCGAGCCGGTGCTGCAGCACCGCATGGCGCTGACCTTCGCCGCCCGCGCCGAGGGCACCACGGTTCGCGATGTTGTGGCGAAGCTCGCGAAAGGGATTTGATGGCGCGCATCGGTGAAGCGCAGGCACCGGCAGCGACGCGCGATGCGCTCGCCAGAGGCCGGTTGCGGGCTTCGTTGGTGCCGGACCTGCTGGTCGAGGCGCGCCGCATCGTCAACACGGTAATTGCCGGCTGGCATGGCCGCCGCAAGCGCGGTATCGGCGAGAATTTCTGGCAGTTCCGGCCCTATGTCGAAGGCGATTCCTCGCGCATTGACTGGCGCCGTTCCGCCCGCGACGATCACACCTATGTCCGCGACCGTGAATGGGAGGCCGCCCACACGGTGTGGCTGTGGGCCGATCCCTCGCCTTCCATGCTCTACAAATCGACCGGAGCCAGCGTTCCCAAGGAATCGCGCGCCCTGGTGCTGGCGCTGGCCATGGCCGAGCTTTTGTCGCGCAGCGGCGAGCGCATTGCCTGGCCGGGCCTGACCGACCCGTTCACCGCCCGCAATGGCGCCGAGCGCATCGCGGCGCAACTGATGCACGCCGCCGACCTGCCGGCAAAGCCCGACCTATCCGGCATTCGCCGGTTCTGCGACATCGTTCTCGTCAGCGATTTCCTCGACCCGGTCGAGGACACCATGGCGTGGCTGGACGTGCTCGCCCGCCACGGCGTGCGCGCCCACCTGGTCGAGGTCGCCGATCCGGCCGAGGAAAGCTTCCCCTATGCCGGGCGCACCGAATTCACCGATCCTGAGACCGGCGACAAGTTGACCGCCGGCCGCGCCGAAATGCTGGGCGAGGAATATCGCCTGCTTTATGCCGCCCGCCGCCAGGAATTGGCCGCGTGGTGCAAACGGCTTGGCTGGAGCTTTACCGTCAATCATACCGACCGTCTTGCCTCCGAGGCGCTGGTGCGCATCCACATGGCGATGACCGGCGAAGGCAGCTTTGCCGGGAGGGCCCGCGCATGAGTTGGCTGCCGCTCTCCTTCGGGGCGCCGATGCTGCTGTGGGGCCTGCTGGCGCTGCCGGTGATCTGGTGGCTTCTGCGGCTGACCCCGCCAAGACCGCAAACCGAGGTGTTTCCGCCGCTCAGGATTCTCGCCCGCGTGCTGAGGCGCGAAGAAACGCCGCAGCAAAGCCCTTGGTGGCTGACGCTGCTTAGGCTGCTGATGGCCGCGCTTGTCGTGGCAGCACTTGCCGAACCGGTCTTCAATCCGCGCGAAAAGCTGCCGGCCGAGGGCGCTGCCCTGGCGCTGGTGATCGACAATGACTGGGCAAGTGCCGCCGACTGGGGCAAGCGGGTCGCCACCGCCGAGCGGCTGATCGCCGATGCCAATTCGAACGGCGTGCCGGTGCTCATCGCTTTCACCGCCGAAAAGCCCAATGCCGAGATCGGTCCCTTCGATGCCGCTGCGGCGCTCGACCGGTTGCGCGCGGCAAAGCCGCGGCCGATCCCGACCGACCGCCCCGCCGTCTATGCCCGCGTAGCGTCAGCCTTGGAGTCGCTGCCGGGCGCCAGCGTCGCAGTGCTCGCCGATGGCTTGGCGGCGCAAGGCGACGAAGCCGCGTTCAACACGTTGTTGTCAAAGAACGCAGCACGCGTCGTCTGGGCCGTCTCCGATCGGCTGTCGCTGACCGGCCTGACCGGCGCCGACAATCAGGTCGACGGCTTCGCCCTGACCGCCATCCGCGCACCGGGCGATCCGGCGCCTGCACAGGTGACCGCCGGCGCCTTCGACGACAAGGGCCGCCGCATTACCGACGCGACGCTGACCTTTGCCCCGGGCGGAACCACCGCCACCAGCACGATGGCGGTGCCGTTCGAACTGCGTAACGACTTCGCCTACGTCGCGCTCGACGGCGAGCGCCAGGCCGGTGCCGTCCGCGTGCTCGATGAGAGCTCAAAACGCCGCCGCGTCGGGCTGTTGTCGCAGGCCGAGGCCGACCAGGCGCAACCGCTGCTGTCGCCGCTCTACTACATCCGCCGCGCCCTGCAGCCGTTCGCCGATCTGGTCGAGCCGTCGAGCGTCGATCTCGCCGACGCGATCCCGCAACTGCTCGACCAGAAGCCGGCGATGATCGTCATGGCCGATGTCGGCACCATTCCGGAACAAGCGCGGCAAAGGCTGGTTGACTGGGTCGACAAGGGCGGCACGCTGGTGCGTTTTGCCGGTTCGCGGCTGGCCGCTGCCGGCAATGACGACGATCTGCTGCCGGTCCGGCTGCGCACCGGCGAGCGATCGCTTGGCGGCGCGCTGTCATGGACGGCGCCGCAGCCGGTCACCGAATTCCCGAAAACCGGTCCCTTCGCCGACCTCGCGCCGCCGACCGAGGTCACCGTTACCAGGCAGGTGCTGGCCGAGCCGACGCCCGACATTGTCGAGCGCACCTGGGCCACGCTTGCCGACGGTACGCCGCTGGTGACCGGGATGAGGAAGGACAAGGGCACCCTCGTACTGTTCCACGTCACCCCCGAGGCGACGTGGTCCAACCTGCCGATCTCCGGCAGCTTCGTCGAGATGCTGCGGCGCATCGTACAATTGTCGCGCAACCAGGGCGCGGCTGTCGCCAATGCCGAGGCCGCCGCCACGTCGCTGGCACCCTATCGTATGATCGCCGCCGACGGCACGCTGGTGCCGCCGACGCCGGATGCCAGGCCGCTGGTGCCCGGCGCCGGCCCGCTGCCGGTGACGCTGGAAAACCCGCCCGGCCTCTACGGCTCCGAGACAGGAGTGTTCGCTCACAATCTGCTCGGCGGCGACAGCGCATTCAGGCCGCTGGCCCGGCCTGAAATCACGGTGCCGGTCACCACCATCCAGTATGCCTTCGACGAGCAGCACAACCTCAAAGGTCCGCTTGTCACGGCCGCCCTGGTGCTGATGGTGCTCGACACGCTTGCCGTATTCTGGATGGGCGGCCTGTTGTCGCGCCGGCCGCGCCGTGCCGGCGCTGCGGCGACGGCAGCCGTCCTGCTGATTGCGCTCGGCGCCTTGATTGGCCACGCGGACGTCGCGCGTGCCGACGACGCCAAACCGGGAGATACGGAGGCGATCGGGGACATTTCAAAGACCCGGATCGCCTACGTGCTGACCGGCGAGCCGGGTGTCGATTCGATCAGCCGCGCCGGGCTCGAAGGCCTGACCCGCTTTCTTATCGAGAAAACCGCGCTCGAACCCGGAGCACCGGCCGGCGTCGACATCTCGAAGGACGAACTTTCCTTCTATCCGCTGATCTACTGGCCGATCGATCCCTCGGCCCCGCTGCCCAGCGAGGCCGCCATCGCCCGCATCGACGCCTACATGCAGCAGGGCGGAACGGTCTTGTTCGACACCCGCGACCAGTTCGCCAATGGCATTGGTGCGGATTCGACCAGCCCGGCGACGGAGCGGCTGCGCGACATCCTCGGCAACCTCAACGTGCCACCGCTGGAGCCGGTGCCGTCGGACCACGTGCTGACCAAATCCTTCTACATCCTTCCGGAGTTTCCTGGCCGTTTTGCCGGCAGCCCGCTTTGGGTCGAGGCATCGCTCGAAGCCAGCAACACCGAGAACCGCCCGGTGCGCACCGGCGACGGCGTTTCGCCGATCATGATCACCGCCAATGATTTCGCCGGCGCTTGGGCCGTCGACGAGAATGGCGACCCGCTATTGCCGACGGTGCCGTCGGATCCGATGCAGCGCATCTATGCGCTGCGTGCCGGCGTCAACATCATGATGTACATGCTGACCGGCAACTACAAATCCGATCAGGTGCACGTCCCGGTGCTGCTCGAACGGCTGGGGCAATAGACCATGAACTGGTCGCTCTCCTTCGAACCGCTCATCACCTGGCCACTGCTCGCCGTGGTTCTGATACCGCTGCTGCTGCTGGCGCTGGTCGGCCTTTGGTTTCGCCAGCGCGGCGCGGTCTTCCGCCTGGCAGCCCTGATTGCCCTGGCTGCGGCGCTGCTCAATCCGGTGTTCCTCGACGAACAACGTGAGCCGCTGAAAAGCATCGTCGCCGTCGTCGTCGATCGCAGTCAGAGCCAGGATATAGGCGACCGCACCAAGCAGACAGACGCGGCATTGGCCGGGCTTCAGCGGCGTCTCGGCCGCTTCAAGCAGTTCGACGTCCGTGTCGTCGAGGCCGGCAAGTCCGAAGCCGCCGACGAGCGCACCGAGACGCGGTTGTTTTCCTCGCTCGAAAATGCTTTCCGCGACGTGCCGCCCTCGCGCATCGGCGGCGCCATCATGATCACCGATGGCGAGGTGCATGACGCGCCGCTTGGCGCACCTGACTTCAATGCCCCGCTGCATGCGCTGATTACCGGCAACGAGCATGAGAAGGACCGCCGCATCCGCTTCGAGAATGCGCCGCGATTCGGGCTGGTCGGCAAGCCGCTCGAAATGACATATCGCGTCATCGCCACCAACAACGAAACCGGCCCGGTCGATGTCCGCGTATCGGTCAACGGCGAGCAGGTATCGGTCGAGCACGCCAACATCGGCCAGGCGATGCCGCTGCAGGTGACCATTCCCAGCGCCGGGCGAAACATCGTCGAACTCGCCATCAACCACGAGCCGGGCGAACTCACCGACACCAACAACCGCGCCATCGCGCTGATCGACGGCATCCGCGAAAATCTGCGCGTGCTGCTTGTTTCCGGCGAACCGCATGCCGGCGAGCGCACCTGGCGCAATTTGCTGAAATCCGACGCTTCGGTCGACCTCGTGCACTTCACCATCCTGCGCCCGCCGGAAAAGCAGGACGGCACGCCGATCAACGAATTGTCGCTGATCGCCTTTCCGACGCGCGAGCTGTTCGTCGAGAAGATCAAGGATTTCGACCTGATCATCTTCGACCGCTATCAGCACCGCGACGTGCTGCCGATCCTCTATTACGACTACATCTCCGAGTATGTCGAAAAGGGCGGCGCGCTACTGATCGCGGCAGGCCCCGAATATGCCGGCGAAAGCTCGATCGCCCGCACGCCGCTGATGTCGGCGCTGCCGGCAATGCCGACCGGCGAGGTCATCGACAAGGCCTTCTATCCGCGCCTCACCGATACCGGCCAGCGTCATCCGGTAACGCGCGGGCTCGACGGCTCCGCGACCGAGCCGCCGCACTGGAGCCGCTGGTTCCGCACCATCGGCGTTGAGAACCCCGAGGGCGAGGTGGTGATGAAGGGCGCCGACAACCGGCCGCTGCTACTGCTCGATCGCAAGGGCGAAGGCCGCGTCGGCATGCTTCTGTCCGACCAGGGCTGGCTGTGGGCGCGCGGCTTCGAGGGCGGCGGCCCCCACGTCCAACTCTACCGGCGCATCGCCCACTGGCTAATGAAGGAGCCCGAACTCGAGGAAGAGCGGCTGACCGCCGACGGCCGCGGCATGGTGCTGGAAATCCGCCGCCAGACGATGAGCGACGACCCCGGCCCGGCGCAAGTCATCACGCCGTCCGGCAAGGCACTGATCGTCAGGCTCGAGAAATCCGAACCAGGCGTCTTCCTCGGCAGCGTCGAGACCAGCGAAATCGGTCTCTATCAGGTCGGCAATGGCGACCTGACGGCATTGGCCCATGTCGGGCCGGTCAACGCGCCGGAATTCACCGACGTCGTCTCCACCGAGAACCGGCTCAAACCACCGGCTGAGGCAACCGGCGGCAGCGTTCGCCGGCTGGCGCCGGCCTCGGCACTTGGCACTCTCACCAGCACGGTCACGCTGCCCTCGATCGTTCCGGTCCGTTCCTCGGGCGCTGCCTCCGGCGATGACTGGATCGGCCTGCGCACCACCGACGACAGCGTGCTCAAGGCCGTCTCGCGCGTGCCGCTGTTCGGCGGCTTCCTCGGCCTCGGCCTGCTGCTTCTGGCGATGGGCTCGATGTGGTACCGCGAAGGGCGGTAACGCGGTTTATCCTTCTCCCCTTGTGGGAGAAGGTGGAGTGGCGCGCAGCGCCAAGACGGTTGAGGGTGCTGGACGGAGTGCCGTCCTTGCCAAGCTGGAACACCCCTCATCTGACCGAGCTTCGCTCGGCCACCTTCTCCCACAAGGGGAGAAGGAAGAAAGCGAACCGCCCTACTCCTCCGGCTCCGTCGTGAACATCAGCGGGTAGCCCTTGGCCTTGCCGGCATCGGTTGCGCGCGCCGCCTTAGTCTCGGCGACATCCCTGGTGAAGACGGCGACAACGCAGACGCCGCGCCGGTGCGCGGTGATCATTATCCTATGCGCCTGGTCTTCGCTGAGCTTGAACTCGGCCTTCAGCACCGTCACGACAAACTCGCGCGGCGTGAAATCGTCATTGACCAGGATGACCTTGTAGAGCTTCGGCCGTTCGACCTTCGGCTTCGTGCTGGTACGGGGTTTTGTCGTGATTTCAGGCATTGGACCGGCAATTGCGTACGACAGCTTTGCGGTCATTTTGACATGGGCAAAAGCGGTCGTCCATTCAACCGCGCGCGATCGGCTTCCCGGCAGGCGCAGTTCAAAAGTCCGTGCCTATGTGGGAACTGCCGTCTGGCGTTCAACGGGGGTGTGGGCCGGGACTGGCCCTACTGTCTGCACGCAACAAAAAAGACGACCGCTCCAGGCAAATCGCAACTGGAGCGGTCTTCTCATAGGGTAGAAAGATGTCGCTTGATCAGGCTTTCGGAGCTGCCTTGACCGCGTGCTTCTTGTGCTTCTTGACGGTCTTCTTGGCAGCGACCTTCTTCACGGCCTTGGCCGGCGCAGCGGTCGTCGTTGTCGTCGCAGCCGGGGTGGTGGTCGCGGCATTGGCGCTGCTGGCGCCGAGAACCGGCATCGAGACGGCTAGCGCGATGGCGAGACCGAGGGCGGAGAGGAGGGACTTTTTCATGGCTTCACTTCCTTTTTGTGCAGATCGGATTGAGTGTCACTGAACGGGATCGATCGGTGTCACTCCAAGCAGCTTCAAAGCGTTCGCGAGCATCCGGATTCCCTGTGCCTGTTTCTTGTTGGCGCAGAACCGGTTTCCCTTTCTTTGAAGTGCTTTCGCAGCGGTGACCTGCGTTGCCGCGGCATGGGTTTCGAGGGCTTCGTCAAACTGGCGGTTCAGATCGATGCAACGCTCGCTGCGGGTGGTCGCCACCTTTGCATCGGCCGCCTTTGCATTGGCCACCTTCGCATCGGCCAGTTTTGCATCGGCATGTTCGACCGCGGCCGTGACGAGCGAAATGGAAAGCAACGCACCCATCAGACTGATCGAGAACCTTTGCATTGGTCTGTCCGTAATCCCGTAACGCGTGTCGCAGCCGATGACCTGACCGCCACGGCACCACTTATGCCTTTGATTTTTTTCGGCAGTTTTTCCGGATTGTAGAATTTTGTTTCTGGATTGTTTCTGGGCAGCCCGGATCGGGCAGCCGATCTCCACTGGCCAACTTATGGCCTGAATTCTATCGTCTGGCTGACGGCCGAAGCAGCGCTTGGGCGATCCACAAATGACAGGTTCCCGGTGAAATCCGACCCCCACATACTGATCGTCGACGACGACAAGGGCATTCGCGACCTCCTTCAGGAATTTTTCCAGAAGCGAGGGCTGCATACATCGATCGCCGCCGACGGCACCGAGATGGAGACCATCCTGCGCCGCGCCCAGGTCGACCTGATTGTCCTGGACGTCATGCTGCCCGGCAAGAGCGGGCTGGAGCTCTGCCGCGAGTTGCGCGCCAATTATTCGACGCCGATCATCATGCTGACCGCGGTTACCGAAACTACCGACCGCGTGGTTGGCCTAGAGATGGGCGCCGACGACTACGTGCCGAAACCCTTCGATCCGCGCGAGTTGCTCGCACGCATTCGTGCCGTCTTGAGACGCAATGGCGCCGCCGAACCGCGACGCGCCGCCTCGCGGCAGATCTACCATTTCGCCGGCTGGACGATGGACTGTTCGCGCCGCCGGCTGATGGCGCCCGGCGACGTCAGGATCGAGCTGACGATGGCCGAATTCAATCTCCTGCAGACCTTCGTCAAGAGCGCGCAGCGCGTACTGAGCCGCGAGCAGCTGATCGAGCTGTCCGGCGGCGACAGCGGCTACAGCTTCGACCGCAGTGTCGACATTCTGGTCAGTCGGCTGCGGCGCAAGATGGAGGACGACCCGAAAACGCCGAAGCTGATCTTGACGGTGCGCAGCGGCGGCTACCAGTTCCTGCCTGAGACGACCGCCGAATGAGACGCATCCTGCCGCAAACGCTGCCGGTCTGGGTGCTGCTCATCGTCATCGCCGGCCTGCTGATCAGCCAGATCGCGACCCTCTACATCGTTTCGCGCGACCGTGCCGCCGCCAATGACGTCGTCGATCTCTACCGGCTGAACGACCGCGCCTTCTCGCTGGTACAGCTGATGCATGACGCCACCCCCGAACAGCGCAAGGCGACGGCCTCCGGCCTGTTCAACGCCACTTATGCGCTCACCGTTTCCAACACGCCCGCCGTTACTTCCTCGATAGCCGGCGACGACGAGCTGGCCGAATTGGAGGACATATTGGTCGGCCGGCTATCGAAGTTCGGCATCACCGACGCGCGGGTCCGCCGCGACCCGGCAACGCACGAAGCCGACGCTCCCGGCGGGACGGTCGCCGGTCCCGATATTGGCCAGGTCGAGCGCGACCTGCTGGTGCTGGCGGCCGATTTCGCCCAGAGCGACAAGCTGACGGCTTCGCTTCGTTTTGCCGACGGCCAATGGCTGAACTTCACCGAGCCGAACACGCCGGCCGGGCCGATACTGAGCTTCGATAGCCTGCCACTTTATGCCTTGATCGCCGGGCTGGTGGTGGCTTCCTCGATCTGGTCGCTGCGCCGGCTGACGGCGCCCTACCGGATGATGGAGACCGCGGTGAAGCGGATCGGCGAGGACCTGAAGAGCCCGCCGATCGCCGAGAGCGGCAGCCGCGAGGTGCGTACCGCGGCAAAGGCGGTCAATGCCATGCAGGCAAGACTGCGCGCCTACGTCGAGGACCGCGAGCATCTTGCCGCCGCACTGGCGCACGACCTGCGCACGCCGCTGACCAGGATGCGGCTGCGCCTCGAACTGCTGAGGAATTCGTCCGTGCGCGCCGCACTGGCGCACGACCTCGCCGACATCGAAGGCATTGCCAGCTCAGTCATCGACTTCGCCACTTTCGAGGTGACCGAGGAGAAGAGCGAGAGGATCGATTTCTGGTCGCTGGTAGAATCGATCGCCGACGGCTTCGACGAGGTCTCCTTCGACAATGAGGACGCGCGCTCGCGCGGCCTGATCTGCGTCGCGCGGCCGGTCACGCTACGGCGCTGTGTCACCAATCTCGTCCAGAACGCGGTGACCTATGGCAAGAGGGCGCATCTCAGCCTGCGTCAATCAGGCAAGACAATCACGCTGGCGATCCATGACGAGGGTCCGGGCATACCGCAAGCCGAGCTCGACGCCGTGTTCGGCTCGTTCGTGCGCCTGGAACAGTCGCGCAACCGTCAGACCGGCGGCCTCGGCCTCGGCTTGACCATCGCCCGCAACATCGCCCGTAGCGCCGGCGGCGAAGTCAGCCTGTCCAACCATCCCGATGGCGGCCTGATGACGGAGCTGAGATTGCCGCTGGCGGTGTAAGCGTCAGCGGCCGCGATTTATTTGCCGGCGCCGTGCCTAGCTGTTTGAGAACAACATATGTTGCCTTGCCCGCGATATGACCGACGCTCCAACTGCTTATTTTGTGTGCTCACCCTTTCGCGTTCGATACGAACTCGACTACGATAGAATAATCGTCTGGCCGACTTGCCATTACAAAGGAGTCGCCATGTCGTCGGGGGGATTGATGTCAGAGCCATTGAATATCAAAGAGCAGATCTCCATCGCCGTGTCGCTGGCGGAAGGGCAGTTTCGAGAATTCAAAAGTGCTTACGCTGGTCCTCCGGGACAAAAAACAAAAAGGCAAATTAGGGATGTATGCAAAGACGTTGGTGAAGCCCTGGTCGCGTTCGCGAACGCCGACGGAGGCGAGTTGCTTATCGGAGTCGAAGATGATGGCGCGTTAACTGGAACCGATGACTTTACCGCCGAAGAGATAGCTCGAATTAAAGATGCGCCAAGGTCTCATGTCCATAAAGATACACAATTGCAATCAGTACTCTGCCGAGACGCCCAGATCGAAGGAAAGAGAGTAATTTATTTCCGTATTCCAAAAGGTACAAAGCATATCTATCTCACTTCAGACGGCCGCTGTCTAAAACGAAATGATTTGGAGTCCGTGCCTGTTCCTGCAGAGCAGATCCAGTTCGACAGGCGAGAAGTCTCTTCGCGTGAATATGATCGCGAGTTCGTAGATGGCGCCTCAGTTGCCGATCTCGAACCCGAGATGCTCAAGATAGTAGCAGAGCAAGTTTCGCAGGGCATCAGCGTAGACAAGTGTCTACAATACCTCGGACTTGCGGAGTATGACGCCGGTAGCGGCTTGCGAGTTCGAAGAGCAGCATTGTTACTCTTTGCAAAATCATCCGATCGCTGGCACCCACGTGTGCAGGTACGGATACTTAGGGTAAGTGGCACAAACCTCGGGGCGGGGGCGTCATATAACGTTACAAACGACTCGACTGTAAAGACAAATATATTTAGACTAATCGACGAGGCGTGGGATAACCTCAGGCCCCATTTAGTTACTACACGATTTCAGGGCAATTATCTGGTTGACGTACCAAACTTCGAAGGATATGGAAATTGCCCGACAGGCCGGCACGAGACGACAGGGTAATTTCTGAGGAAATGCGTATCGCTGGCGCGGCCGAATTGACCCGCGCATTGGAAAGCACAGAAGCGATTGCTGTTGGTGATGCAGGTGATCTAGCCGCCGCCGTCTTCCTCGCGATGTGGAAAGCGGAGTCTGGCGAAACCCTTGATTTGGTGTGACAGCGCTTTGAATTTTGCGCCCTCTTCCTGCAATCGCTCGATGCCGTAAACGTACGACGGGTTCATGGCGCGCTTTTTCACAATCGCCGTAGCGTCCATGTGGCTAGGAGACAGGCGGGGCGTTCCTACGCCGTCATGAAACTCAACACCGAAGGTGGAATGAACGATTGCGTTGCGCTGTTCGCTAGCCTCCCGGATGGCCTTTTTTAGATCCTTCCATTCGTTGTCGCGCGTCTCGACAGGCAAGACGAAAAATATGCACCGTTCGAGCAATGTTATCCGCGCATCGAAGCTTTGGACGTTGTGCCAGTTCACCGAAATCAATTTCTTGTTCGCGCCCCGCATGATGGCGGCGTATAATTCATAGCAAGCGGCTTCGACCCACTGCCATTCGGTGATGACAAGCCCCAGCCGATATATAAATGCGTTTTCGCTACGAACGTTTTCTTCGAAAGTTTCGTCCATGCAGAAAGCCCCCAAAGACAAAGACCAGGATAAGGCCGACCAGCGCCGCGACGATCTGGCGAAGCGCGTTTTGAAGATGCCGCCACAGCCCAAGCATGGGAAGGGCGAAAAGAAGGCCCAACCGAAGTCCGCGAATGCTCAAAAGGAAAAGTCGAAATGACATTGGCGGCATCGGAACAGGTCAATCTCGGTGCCGCTAGACTGAGGGGTCAAAGACATTTGGCGTCCGTTGGCGATCCAGCATTGGGGACATTGCAAATCCCCGCCGATGTCCGGTTGAAAGCTGTTGATGCGCTTAACCGAGAGGTTCGACGCATCAAGAGACGCCTGTATTTCGAGAACGCTAAGTTGCGCACGCTTAAGGTCTTTTTTCAGAGTATGGCTGCGCTGTTGGTAGCTATTGCATACCTCTATCGCAGCCTGTCGCAGGCTTTCCGCTAAGCTTGTCATAAACCATCCCTCCCGTCTGAAAGGAGAGGCTACTTCTTTTTGCGCTTGTTTAGGAGTCGCTTCGCTTTCTGCTTAAGCGTGACCGGCTTCGTTAGTCCGCCGATAGGTAAGGCGCTTCCCGACCATACCCTTGATGGCGCGTTCGCAGCGTTCGGTGTCAGTGACGCCGAGGCCGATGCGGTTGTTGTAGCGGTAATCGAACTCGGCAAGATAGCGGTGCAGATGCGCTTCGCTGACTTGGTGATAGACGCCATTGATGCCGCGCTTAAGGATCGAAAAGAAGTTCTCGGCGGTGTTGATGTGCATGAAGCCGCCAAGGCGGGCATACTCATTCGCCGAATGGTTCACGGTGCCGTGGCTTGCGTATTCCCGGCCAAGGCGCGGATAGATGCCGCTCTCGTCGGTCATAAGGGCGCTGGCGCGGTCGGCGGTCGTCACGATGATTGGGCGCACGGTAGCAGCGGTCACGTTGGCGACATGGAACGAGGCAACGCGACCGTCGCGCTCGACCAGCGACAGAACGGCTTTCTTCGGGGCAGGCTCGCGATGTGCGCGGTTCTTCGCCTTGCCGCCAACATAGGCTTCGTCGGCCTCGACAACCTTGTTCTTGCCGCCAAGCGGACCCGACGACTTGGGCTCGTCGCGCATGGCTTCACGAAGGCGATGGCAAAGGAACCAAGCGCTTTCGTAGGTGATACCCAACATGCGGTGCATTTGGTGCGCGCTCATGCCTTTCTTCGATGAGGTCAACAGATGCATCGCAGCAAGCCAGACGTTGATCTTGATATGGCTGCGCTCCATCAGGGTGCCGACAGTCACCGAGAACGGCTTGCGGCATTCCTTGCATTTGTAGACGCCGGGGCGCGTGGACTTGCCCTGAAGCTTGGTGATGCGGTCGGGATTGGCATTGCCGCAATGAGGGCAGTTCGGACCATGAGGCCAATGAAGGCTTTCAAGGTGCTCGCGGGCCTTGTTTTCGTCAGTGTAGATCGGATCGGTGAGTTTCATGGGACTGCCTCTGAATTGAAGCGATCCTACCAAGTGAGCCGTGGTACGTCAAGCCGATAATTGCCGATTTCAGGAAGATGCGAGATTTAGAGCTACGTACATCTATCCGGAGGTAGCATGCCGAGAAGCTTTGGTGAACGCTATCGCCCACCGAGATTACTCGGAGGAGGGGCGAGGCATCGAAATATATGTTTTTGACGATCGAATAGAAATAAAGAATCCGGGAGGTCTCCTCTCCTCAATCTCCGTCGCAGACATTACTTCGCTTCGCGGGGTTCATCAATCACGTAACTCGTATGTGGCCAGGGCGCTTCGTGAGATCGGTGTCATGCGTGAATTGGGCGAAGGAATGCGGCGTATATTTGAGTTGATGAAGAACAATGAACTAGCCCCTCCAGAAATCACTGCGGATGCAAGCTCGTTTGCTTTGGCCTTGCACCATCGGCCGATGTACAATAAGGATGAAGCTCTTTGGCTAGAGCAATATGATGGCCTCCAGCTTTCATCGGACGAAAAGGCCGTCATACTTATGGGCAGGCGAGGGGATTTGATTTCTCCAAATGAAATTATTCGTAGAATCGGTATTGTCGATACAGAAAACTACCGGCAGATTGTTCATTCTCTTCAAACAAAAGGTATATTCGAAACTGCGCTGCCAAAAATGAAAGCTAAGCAACTCTCGCAACGCAAGGGAGTTGGCGTTCGCGATATTCCTCGATTTAAAGTTAGACCGGCAAGGGACGCTACTCACCGACGCGAGTCATCGCAAGGACGGGAGCCACCTCATAAAATCTACAATGTTACCCCCGAGAAGGTCGTGGAGAGCCAAGAGAAGGGGCTATATATTGGGAATATCCCGCCAAATACGTCAGAGCGTGACATTATCATGGCGTTCAAAGAATATGATCAGCCTGCCAGCGTGATTATTCCGAGAACTGGAGGGTTAAGCAGGGGTTTTGCATTTTTAGAATTTGATGATATTGCGATCGAACAAAAAGCTATTGGCGCGGATATAATCTTAGGCGGCAGAAAGCTTATTATTAGACGGAAGAATCCCCGAAGGCTAACTCCGGAGCCAAGGAGTGAAGTCCTCTAGTTCCCGTCACTCTCGGGCGTATCGTTCACACTCCTATTCTGCTGGTTAGTTTGTGCTGGCCAGCGCGGCGTGTAGCCATGTAGCTATGCAACGCGCATGCCTTTTGCTTGCAAGGCGTTCATCCCTTCCGAACCCATTGGCGCGCCGGCGTGCCGGTGAGTGAACGAGAGCTACCGTCGCAGCACCGCGCTCAGCACATCCCTGACGCCGATGGCGCCGACGAAGCGCGACTGGTCGTCGAACAGCGCCACCGGTGCGGTCTGCGAGCGATGCATGGCCAGCATCACGGTCTTCAGCGAGGTGCCGGGATTGGCCCAGAATACCTGAGCCGTCTCCTCCGGCTGGGCTTCGACATCGGCGCAGGACACCCAGACCGCCGGCTTGCCGTCGCGCTCGGCCGCCGCCACCAGCCCATGCTCGTCGATCTTGAAACGCGTCGTCCTGCGCCGGTCGAGCCACACCCAGCCGTTCTCGCCGTGTTCGAGGTCGCGGCGGTCGCGCATGACGTTCCACGCGGTCAGCACCGAGAGCGGGTTCACATTGGCGATGAAGTCGCGGACATAGTCGTTGGCGGGCCGCAGCACGATGTCTTCCGGCGCGCCGGTTTGCACGATGCGCCCGCCTTCCATGATGGTGATATGGGTGCCGATCTTCAGCGCCTCCTCGAGGTCGTGGCTGACGAAGATGATGGTCTTCTTCAGCTCGGCCTGGAGCTGCAGCAACTCGTCCTGCAGCTTGGTCCGGATCAGCGGATCGAGCGCCGAGAACGGCTCGTCCATGAGCAGGATCGGCGCCTCGGTGGCAAAGGCGCGCGCCAGGCCGACGCGCTGCTGCATGCCGCCGGAAAGCTCATGCGCATATTTCTTCGACCACTGGTCGAGATGAACCAGCTTCAGTTGCCTGTTCACCCGCTCCTTGCGCTCGGCTTCGGGTACGCCGGCGAGCTCGAGGCCAAGGCCGACATTCTCCTCCACCGTGCGCCACGGCAGCAGGCCGAACTGCTGGAACACCATCGCCACCTGCTTCTGCCGCAGCCGCCGAAGCGTCGCCTCGTCGCA
Source organism: Mesorhizobium sp. M0701 (assembly GCF_040320365.1). Lineage (NCBI taxonomy): Bacteria > Pseudomonadati > Pseudomonadota > Alphaproteobacteria > Hyphomicrobiales > Phyllobacteriaceae > Mesorhizobium > Mesorhizobium sp. M0701. The sequence continues at coordinate 36,011 of NZ_JAMYPO010000006.1, read as the reverse complement.
GGTGACGACGTCGACCGTACCGTCGCCGTCCTTGACCAGCACCTGGCCGCGCGAGACGACGTTCAGCCGGTTGACGGCTCTGAGCAGCGTCGATTTGCCGGAGCCGGAAAGCCCCATCAGCACCGAGATCTCGCCCTCGTTCACGGTGAGGCTGGCGCCGGCGCAGCCCAGTACGTTGCCGGTTTTTTCGAGGATCTCGGCTCGGGTTGCACCACTGTCGATCAGCGCCAGCGAGCCTGCCTGGTCGGCGCCGAAGACGATGTCGACATTTCTGAAATCGACGGCGACGGTCATTTCTTGCCTCCCACGCCGATGCGCGTCATCCGGTCGAGCACGATGGCGAGCACGACGATCGCCAGCCCTGCCTCAAGCCCGAGGTCGATCCTGCGCGAACCGAGCGCCCGGTTGATTTCCGTACCGAGGCCGCCGGCGCCGATCAGGGCGGCGAACACCACCATCGACAGCGACAGCATGATCGACTGGGTCAGCCCAGCCATGATGGTCGGCAGCGCCGAAGGCAATTCGACCTTCCACAGCAGCTGGCGCTTGGTGGCGCCGAACGCCTCGCCCGCCTCGACGATCGATTTCGGCACCGAGGTGACGCCGAGATGGGTGAGACGGACCGAGGTCGGGATGACGAAGATGATGGTGACGATGAGGCCGGGCGCGTTGCCGAGCCCGAACAATGTCAGCACCGGGATCAGATAGACGAAGGTCGGCAATGTCTGCATCAGGTCGAGCACCGGCAGCATCACGCGATACACCTTCGGCTTGTGCGCGGCCCAGATGCCGAGCGGCACGCCGATGGCCATCGACACGGCGGCGGCGGCGACCACCAGCACCAGCGTCTCCACCGTCTGCTTCCACAGGTTCTGGTTGAGGATGAACAGCAATCCGATGAATACCGCCAAAGCCAGGCCTTTCGAGCGCTGCAGGAAATAGGCGAGCAGAGCGATCAGCGCGATCAGCAGAACCGGCGGCAGCAACAGCAGCCCGTCGACGATGCCGTCGAGCAGGAAGTTGAGGCTGTTGGAAAAAGCCCTGAAGATGGTGTCGAAATTGTCGGTGAGAAAGCCGAAAAACGCCTTCCCCCATGCCCCGATGGGAATCTTGTAACTGACCAGGAATTTGGAGATCGGATCCATCTAGCCCCTCTTCTGCCGGCGCCGTCCTTCGCCGGACGGTCATCTTGTCACAGGATATGAAAAAGGGCAGCCATTTCTACCGTGGCTGCCCTTTGTCTCGTCATGCCAGATGGTCGGGTCAGCTTCCGAGCGCCGTTTTCACCGCAGCCGCCGCATCGCCGCCGTCGAAGGTGGTGACGCCAGCGATCCAGGGAGCGACCGCGTCCGGGTGCTTCTTCAGCCAGTCGGTCGCGACCGTATTGGCATCGCCGCCCTTCAGGATCGCGTCCATCATCTCGCCTTCCATGTCGAGGTTGAACTTCAGATTGGCGATGAACTTGCCGGCGTTCGGGCATTCGCTCATGTAGCCCTTGCGTACATTGGTATGCACGGTGGCAGCACCAAAGCCGCTATCTCCCATCCCCTCGAGATAGGTGATCTTCATGGCGCCCATCACCGGATGCGGCGTCCAGCCGAGGAAGGCGATCCATTCATTGTTCTTCATCGACTGCTCGGCCTGGGTGAGCATGCCGGCCTCGGAGGATTCGACCAGTTCGAAGCCTTCGAGATTGGTCTTCGGATCCTTGATCATGTCGAGGATGATGCGGTTGCCGTCATTGCCGGCCTCGATGCCGTAGATCTTGCCGTCAAACTTGTCCTTGAACTTGCCGAGATCGGTCAGCGTCTTGACACCGGCATCGGCGACATAGGTCGGAACGACGATGCCGTAGCCGGCACCGCTGAGATTTTCGCTGACGGTCTCGACCGAGCCTTCGGCGGCATAGTCCTTGATGTCGTTGGTCATCGACGGCATCCAGTTTCCGAGGAACACGTCGAGGTCTTTGTTCTTCAGCGACGCATAGGTCACCGGCACCGAAAGCTGGATCACCTGCGGCTCGTAGCCCAGCGCCGTGAGCAGCACCGAGGCGACGCCGGTGGTCGCCTGGATGTCGGTCCAGCCGACATCGGACAGCCGCACCGTCTTGCAGCTTTCCGGATCGCCGGCGAAGGCCCCAGTCGTGGATAGAAAAGCCGCCAGGCCGAGGCCGGCGACGAATGAACTCATACGCGACATGAAAATTCTCCCATTTCAGTTCTCGGTGAAGCGGAGCGACGGTTTATCTCCGCCTTTGTTCCGTCAGCCAAACATCATTCTGCTGCGGTTTCAAGCACTAAGGCAATCACGAACAACGGCGCAGGCTGGCCGATCAGCGACACGCCCGCCGCTTTCCGGATGGAAGTCGCCTTTTCCCGGTGGAATGTAGGCGCTCCCCCTCCCCGCTTTGTTGCAACTCGGCTTAAATGGACGGCATGGCCAAGCTGTACTTCCATTATGCGACGATGAATGCCGGCAAGACGACGATGCTGTTGCAGGCCTCGTATAATTACCGCGAGCGCGGCATGACGACGATGCTGTTCATCGCCGGCCACTACCGCAAGGGCGATACCGGGCTGATCTCGTCGCGCATCGGCCTGGAGACGGAAGCCGAGATGTTCCGCGACGGCGACGACCTGTTCGCCCGAGTCGCCGAGCATCACGACCACGCCACGGTCCATTGCGTCTTCGTCGATGAGGCGCAGTTCCTCGAAGAGGAGCAAGTCTGGCAACTCGCCCGCATCGCCGACCGGCTGAACATCCCGGTCATGTGCTACGGCCTGCGCACCGATTTCCAAGGCAAGCTGTTTTCCGGATCGCGCACCCTGCTGGCAATCGCCGACGACCTGCGCGAGGTGCGCACCATCTGCCGTTGCGGCCGCAAGGCGACGATGGTGGTGCGCCTCGGCGCCGACGGCAAGGTGGCGAAACAGGGCGAACAGGTGGCGATCGGCAAGGATGTCTATGTCTCGCTCTGCCGCCGCCATTGGGAAGAAGAAATGGGCCGCGCCGTGCCCGACGATTTCATCGGCTTCACCAAAACCTGACCAGCGCTATTGCTTTCATCCGACCTCCCGGCCGACATTCGTTCGCCAATCGCGCCATCGTGCGGCGCTTGTTTAAGGCCTGCTTGCTATTTCAGAACCTCTCAGCCAGAGCCGTCGGGGAGTTCCCATGCTTCGAGCCATTTCGTCTGCCGCTGCCTTCCTCATCGCCGGCGCTCTTGCCGCGCATGCCGACGGCGATGCCGCTCTAGGCAAGAAAGTCTTCAACAGATGCATGGCCTGTCATGAGGCAACGAGCGACCACGACAAGGTCGGCCCGCATCTGCTGGGTGTCGTCGGCCGCACCGCCGGCACCGCGGACAGTTATCTCAGCCGCTACTCGCAGGGGATGAAGGACGCCGGCGCCGCCGGCCTGGTCTGGGACGAAGCAAACCTCGCCGAATACCTGCGCGCGCCGCGGCAGAAGGTCCCTGGCAACAAAATGGCCTTCTCCGGCCTGACCAGCGACGACGACATCGCCAATGTCATCGCCTACCTCAAGGCCGATCCCAAGCCCTGAGCGTCGCTCCCCGACCTAAAGTCCAGCCGCGGTTGAAGCGGTGTCTGACCGGACGGCAGTTACACCGTAGTCATTGCCTGACTATCCTGCGGTCGGCCTCCTGAAATTCTTTTGTTTTCCTGTAATCCCATGTCTTCCGTCTTTCATTCGCCAAACCCGGCACATATATTCGCGGCGGTTTGCGAAACGAAACCGATGCCGAAGCGGGAGGCCCCAATGGCGACATTGCAGAATTTCGACGCCGAGATTGCCAAGACCAAGCAGGTCGTTGAGGACATGCGCACCAAGATCGAGCAGTCCGGTACTGTGCTCGACACGCTCGCCACCGCCGACAAGAAGATCGGCGACGCCAATTTCGACATCGAGAATGCCCGCATCGAGGACGTGCTGAAGCAGCAGAAGGTGATGGAAGGCAATATCGCCGACCTGATTATCGGCCTCGAGGACGCCACCAACGTCTTCGGCGCCGAATTCGAGAGCATGAAGAACTACACCGGCTGGGAAAATTTCGTCGGTGTCTTCTCCAGCCAGCGCAAGCAGCGCCTGCGCACCGACCGCGTCCGCAACATGTCGCTGGCCGGCAATCTGCAGGAGCTGCTGGCGAAATCCGACACCATCGTCGGCATCCTCAAGGCGCAGAAGCAGGTTCTCGACACGCGCTACAAGACCTCCGAGGCCAGCCTGTCGCAGGTGATCGAGCGCCGCAAGACCACCATGTCCAATCTCGAGACCGTGCAGAAACGCATCGAGGAGCTCAACCCGATGCTGCTCGACATCGAGAACAAGATCGCCGCCTCGACCAGCCAGAAGGAGCGCACGCAGCTGGAAGGCGAACGCTCGAAACTGGCCACGGAATACAACGAAAAGCAGGCCAAGGAGCAGGAATTGCTGGCCGAAAGCCAGACGCTGGAGCGCTACACCTCGATGTTCCAGACCTTCGTCGATTCCCTCAACAACCAGATCGCGGCGCAATCGACGCTGATCAACAAGCTGACCATCGATACCGAGCAGCGCATCGTGCTGTACAAGGCGCTGGAAGATTCGCTGAAGACCGCCGCCCAACAGGATGTCGCCCACAAGATCAACACGCTGGGCAGCCAGGTCGACAACACCGCCGAAGAGACCATGGCCGGCATTGGTGCCGCCTCGCAAAAGCACATCGGCGATCTGCTTGAAATGCACGAGAAAAACATGGTCGCCACCGCCGACATCCAGCGCCGCAAGAAGCTCGCCGACGATGCCTTCGCCCGCCGCTTCGACGATGTGATGAAGAAGCACAATTCGGCAAATTACGTGCAGTCGTAATTGCTGCACGTGCACTGCTCCCAAGGGCTGGCAGCATGACCCCCGAAAACGAAGCTGCGGCGCGCTATTTCTCGGCGATCACGGCGGCACTTGGCGGCCTCGAAGTGTTCATGCGCGACGATCGCTCGCCGCTCTATCGGCACGGCATCGTCGCCAAGGTCGTCGCCGAATATATTGCGCGGCTCGACAAGTCGTTCTCGTGCTGGCGCAACCGGCTGGGCTTCACCGAGACATTCCGCATCTCGCGCGCCGAAAGCGGTTTTCCGGTCTTCCAGAACCTGCTCGAACTGGAAAACGACCGGCTCCAGGCCGACGGCCGTCTCGCCGTCATCCCTTCGGCCAGCGAGCTGCGCGAGGAAATGGCCGACTTCATCCTGCGCCACAAGGAATTCCCCGAAGCGCTGCAGAAGTCGATGGCCGAGCGGCTTTACCTCGAGGACGTCAAGAGCGAGACCACCTTCGGCCCGTTCACGCTGGCCCAGACGGTCAAGGTGTCGGTCAATCCGAAGACGTTGCGCCCGTATTATCTGGTCCACTGGGCGTGCTTCGACGGCAGCGCCAACCTGCCGCTTGTGTATATGGTGACGGTTGAGGATTCCTCGGACGACATGATCCGGCAGCTTGTCGACTCCGGTGGCAAACTTAATGAGAGGGTCGACATTCCGCTGCCGGTCGACGGCTTGCTCAATCCCGAGCTTGCCCATCGTTTCGACGATTTCACCGAGAAGAATTCCGCCTACGCGCTGTCGCCGGCGACCATCGCGGTCAACCTCGACAAGGATTTCGAGCCGCTGCATCCCAAGCAGCTGCGTCGCGTCGTGCTCGGCCCGTTCTATTCTGCAGGGATTACCGACAACAATTCGACGGTGAGCGAAGTGCTGGCCAAGGTGCGCAAGCCGGAAAACGCCTGGCTGCTGACCTGGACCATCCAGGAGGTCTTTTCCAAGGCCGAAAAGCCAGGCCGCAAGGGGCTGTTTTCGAGCGAAAAGACGACACAGGAATTCTTCATCAATACCGACGATCTCGAGGCCGCGCGGCAAGGCGTGTCCAACTACGAGAACCATGCGCTGATTCCGCACGAGGCCTATCAGGCGCTCTATGCCGCCGGCGAGGCGCAGAAGATCTTTTCGGGCTACAAGGTCCACATCCTGTCCAAAGGGCAGGTCATCAGCGACGTCTGACCGTCAAATCGCGGAGCATCCTCCATGGACACCGGCCTGACCACCATCCCGGAAGCGGCAATTGAAAAGCACCGTGCCACTGCGCAAAGTTTCATCACTCGCATCGTCGTGCTGGAGGACCCATCGCGCGAGTCCGGCACCGCGCTTGCCGGCACCAACCGCCGCTTCGTCTCTACCGTCTCGGTCGGCTCGGTGCGCCGCACGCGCGAGGTCGAGCTCTCCAAAACCGTCGCCGCCGTCCATTCCGACGACCAGTTGCTGACCATCCCGCAGCACACGCTGTTGTTTCGCGCCCGGCGCGGCACAGCGATAGCGCTGGCCATATCGGATGTCTTCGCCGAGGGCTCGGACCTCGAAAGTCTGCAGGCGAAAAACGCCCGCTCGCCGCTCGAAGGCGATGAAGCTGCCACCTTCAAGAAGCTGCTGTCGGCCTCTGCCTACATCTCCGCCTTCAGCCTTGCCTCCTATTTGTTCCAGCTGATCGACAGCGACGGCGAGGCGCCGAACGACACGCCCGAGCCGGACTTTCTGTTCGACACGCCACAGGATGCGGTGAAGTCGATCGTGGCCGGGCTCGACAGGGCGATAGCAGGTTCGAAGGACGATGCCGACCTGATGACCCGCGCCCGCGCCTTTGCCCGCGTCGCCATCGACGGGCTGTTGGCGCGAAAGGGCCGCTTCGACGGCATCGGTCCGTTCGAGAACGCGCATATCCGCATCGACGTCGACGATTTTACCCTTGACGGCTTCGACGTCGCGCCGGGTAAGCGGGCAAAGCCGCTGGTGATGACCTTCAAAAAACCGGAAGAGGTCGTCGGCAACCACATCGCCAAATACCAGTCGGTCAAGCTTGCCAAGATGCTGATGGCCTACGATTTCGAGCGTGAGCTGAACCCATTCGTCGAACTCGGCGGCTTCCTGTTCACCTTTATCGGCGATGGCGCGCCCGGCACCGGCAAGACAACGTTGATCCAGATGATCGCTGGTCTTCTCAATGGTTATTGCCAGGTCGCCGGCTATCCCTTCGCCTACGAGAATTTCGGCGTCGACCAGATCTCCTCCTACCAGGGCAAGTCGGGCCAGAACTGCCGCCAGTTCATCAACAATGTGCTGAACCCGCGCGTCATCGGCTTTGGCACCATCGACGATATCGACCAGGTGGCGGCACGCCGGTCCGACGACCGCGCCTCGGCCGGCCAGCAGGAAATCACCGGCGTCCTGATGGACGCCTTTGGAGGTGCGGCGACCGTGGTGCGCGGCAACTGCTCGTTCGGCATGTTCTCCAACTATCCCGAAAACGTCGACGACGCGCTACGCCAGCGCGCCGGCGCGCGCTGGCTGGTCGATGGCCCGCAGAGCCGCGACGACTACATCGACATCTTCGTTCTGCTCGCCGGCAAGAACCACAAGATCCCGCTCGGCGACCACAAGCTCTATGCGGCGCAAGAGATCCAGCGCGCGGTGATGGAGGCCTATGAGGAACATGAAAAGCCGCAGGAAGACGGGCTGATGAAGGTCTATGAGCGCTACATGAAGGAAAACGGCGCGCCGAAGACGATGGCTGACATCGGCACCTATCTGCACTTGATCAAGGATGCCGAGCCGCGCTTTACCGGCCGCGCCATCAAGAACGTTACCGATGCCATCAAGATGCGCGCCATGGACATCGAATTGCCGGACGAGTGGTTCGAAAAGCCGGAAGCCTTCATGCACAAGGGTTACGACGACAAGAAAGCGATGATCGAGGAGCTGCGCGGGCCATTCTCGATGGACATGGTCATGCAGGAGATCAACCGCTATGCGGATTCCGAATTCCGCTATTCCGACAAGTCCGATGATGCGGCGGTGACCAAGATGATCCGCGACACCCGTCTGCGGGAGCGTGCCGTCCGCGAGATCGAGGGGTTGAAGAAAAAGGGGCTGTGGAATGCGTGAGATGCGCCGACGCCACCTTCTCCCCTTGTGGGAGAAGGTGGCGTCGAAGGCGACGGATGAGGGGTATTCGTCAAGCTGGAACACCCCTCATCCGACCGAGCTTCGCTCGGCCACCTTCTCCCACAAGGGGAGAAGGCGCGTTCGCGCCCCTCATCCGCCCTTCGGGCACCGTCTCCCCGTGAACGCGGAGAAGGAATAATGGCCAAGAAACCCGATCTGTTGCGCGACAACGAGCTGATCTACGGCCGGCTGCTGACGATCGACGAGCCGCACCTGATCCAGCGCTACAACAAGGCGATGGTCGCGTTCGGCTTGAAGCCGACCAAGTTGAGAAGCTTCGAGATCGACCGCACTGGCTTCTCGCCGCAGGTCGCCGAGGAATGCGGCGACTACAGCTACCTCGATCCGAACGAGGTCAACCGCCGCTTCATCATCCTGACGCCGTCGCAGATCGACCTGCCGGTGGTGCACACGGCGTTCTCCAACACCTCGCTGCTGATGTACGAGTTCATGTCCAAGAACCAGCGCGCCATCGATGCGCTGACGATCAAGGACGTCATCTACGGCGAGATCGAGGATTCGGTCCCCAAGGTCGACGACATCGAGGACCTGCTGTCGATCAACCAGGTCGAGTTCAAGGTGCTGTCGGCCGAGGATGTGCTCGGCAAGGCCGCCGAGCTCGGCAAGCTGGTCGACCGGCTGAAGCAGGAGCCGGATGCCTGGCGCGACAACGCCATGCTGGCCCACATGGTCGAGCTGGCGAAGGTCTGCGGCGACATCCGCGAGAATGCGCTGGTGCCGGACCAGGTGATCTTCCGTCACAATGCCTATTGGACCAGCCATTTCGGCGGGCTCTATGTGTTCGTCGATCCCGACGTGACGACGGTGATCAGCGACCCCGCAGCGCCCGGTTTCCGCCGCTCGCGGCCGTGGCAGGTGAGTTACCTTTCGATCCACGATGCCGACAAGGTGTTCAAGTTCCTCGCCTCGACCGGCCGCATCGAGCTGCCGCGCGCCTCATGGATCGAAACCTCCGGTTATCTCGAGCATCGCGCCGAAATGGTGGTGCGCGCGCTGATCCGCGACGCCGATCCCGACCGCAATCTGACCGACGTCGACAAGGTCTGGCTGCAGACCTGGATCCACGGCCATACCGATCTGATCACCAGGGACGGCAATTTTCCCTTCCTCAACGCCGCCAAGCGCGAGATCGCCCAGCTCGGCCATCTCAAGATCGAGGACGTGTTCCCGCAGCAGCGCTTCCTGGTCATCCGCGCCAAGCCGGACCATGCCGACGCCTGGCTGACCAACCAGCTGATCTCGGACTTCGTGCCGCAGGACTTCGTTTCGCGTTACGTCTTCAACAAGCCGGGCTTCTACAGGGACTATGAGGGCTTCAGCGACGCCTGGCGATCGCATGTTGTGGACGTTCTGAAAACCACATATCTGAAGGACAAGGTGGCGTTTCGCACGCGCCTCTACGGCTTGACTGACTGAGGGGTGACATCGCCATGCTTGATCCGATCGTGAGTTTCTTCACCCGGATTTTCCAGTGGATTGGCCGCGGCATCGGCCTGCTCATCGGCGCGATCCTGTGGCCGTTCCTGTGGGCGGGGCGCTGGTACACGCAACGCGGCTGGATCCTGAAGGCGGTGCTCGGCCTGGCTGTGCTCGTGCTGATCGGTCTCTATGTCAACTTCTTCTACGCCACCCAGTGGTGGAACAATTTCGACCCGAATTACGTCGACAAATACACGTTCGAAAAACGCAACAGCTCCGCCGGTGAACAGGTTTCCGCCGGCGCCGGCACCGACACGGCCAAGACCTGCGGAAATTCAGCCATTGCCCAGGTTGCGGCCGACCTGACCGACTTCAACGTCAACCAGAATGCCTGGGTGTCGTCGATGATTCTTTACAAGCTCGGCCTGTTCGGCATCGACTGGGATCACACGCCGTTCATGGACAACAAGGCTTCGTTCCAGCGCGGCATCAACCAGGCGGTGCGGCGTACGGCGACCGAGCTTGCCGATAATCTCGGCCGCGTCCGCACCACCTCGCAGATCGACGCCGACCTGCAGGATGCCCGCGGCAATCTGCAGTTCGACGAGGAAACCTGGTATTTCGGCTTGAACCCGTTCGGCCCCAAGACGCCGACGCCGAGCTACTATCGTGACGCGGTGCGCAAGCTGCGTTCCTTCAACGCCCGCCTCGCAGCCTGCCAGGCGACGTTCGATGCCCGCGCTGACAATCTCAAGCAGTATATCGACCGCATCTCGTCCGACATCGGTTCGACCTCGGCGATCCTCAAGGAGCGTGCCGAAAACCACAATAATGGCTGGTTCGACACTCGCGCCGACGACCGCTTCTGGTTCGCCTATGGCCAGCTCTATGCCTATTACGGGCTGATGAAGGGCGCACAGGCCGACTTCGAGGACGTCATCAAGGAAAAGCACCTGCAGAACCTGTGGGATACGATGGACGCGCAGTTCGTCTCGGCGCTGCGCATCCAGCCCTTCATCATCGCCAATGGCCGCGAGGACGGCTGGCTGTTGCCGACACATCTGACGACGATGGGTTTTTACATACTCAGGGTGCGCTCGAACATGGTCGAGATCAGCAACGTGCTGACGCAGTAGCGGATCGTCCCGCACAGCCGGCGCTGGTGAATTTGCGCCGTTGCTTCTGTCGCTTTTCGCGTATTACGCGGCTGTTTTGAGACGGCGGAACCGCGCCTGCTCTGGCTTCTATACGGCGCGGCAACCGGCGCGAAAAGAACCTGTAGCAGGGCAGCCGGCCGCAGAGGTATTTTCTTCGCAGGAAACATAGTTGCATGAAAGTTGACGCCGCGGCAGCGACAGGGGTAGAACATGCCCGCGCCTGCAATGCCGGGCTATTCGTGCGACCACACTAGTCAAATCCGTCCAATTCAGAGGGAAGTCGTCCATGGCCGAAGTGAAGTCCGACATCGAGATCGCGCGCGGCGCCAGGAAGAAGCAGATCCAGGAGATCGGCCAGAAGATCGGCATTCCGAGCGAACATCTTCTGCCCTACGGCCACGACAAGGCGAAGATCTCGGCCGAGTTCATCAGGTCGGTGAAGGGCAACAAGGATGGCAAGCTGATCCTCGTCACCGCCATCAACCCGACACCGGCCGGCGAAGGCAAGACGACGACGACGGTGGGCTTGGGCGATGGCCTCAACCGCCTCGGCAAGAAGGCCATCGTCTGCATCCGTGAGGCTTCGCTCGGACCGAATTTCGGCGTCAAGGGCGGTGCCGCCGGCGGTGGCTACGCGCAGGTCGTGCCGATGGAGGACATGAACCTCCACTTCACCGGCGATTTCCACGCCATCACCACCGCCCATAACTTGCTGTCGGCGCTGATTGACAACCACATCTACTGGGGCAACGAGCTCGGCATCGATACCCGCCGCGTCGTCTGGCGCCGCGTCATGGACATGAACGACCGGTCGCTGCGCGAGATCATCTGTTCGCTCGGCGGCGTCGCCAACGGTTTCCCGCGCGAGGCCGGTTTCGACATCACAGTCGCCTCGGAAGTCATGGCCATCCTGTGCCTGTCGACCGACCTGAAGGACCTGGAAAGGCGCCTCGGCGACATCATCGTCGCCTATCGCCGCGACAAGTCGGCCGTCTATGCGCGCGACCTCAAGGCCGACGGCGCCATGGCCGTACTCTTGAAGGATGCCATGCAGCCCAATCTCGTGCAGACGCTGGAGAACAACCCGGCCTTCGTGCATGGCGGCCCCTTCGCCAACATCGCGCATGGCTGCAACTCCGTCGTTGCCACGACGACGGCGCTGAAGCTTGCCGACTACGTCGTCACCGAAGCCGGTTTCGGCGCCGATCTCGGTGCCGAAAAGTTCTTCGACATCAAATGCCGCAAGGCCGGCCTGAGGCCCGCCGCGGCGGTCATCGTCGCCACGGTTCGCGCCATGAAGATGAATGGCGGCGTCAAGAAGGAGGACCTCGGCAAGGAGAACGTCGAGGCGGTCAAGAAGGGATGTGCGAATCTCGGCCGCCACATCGAGAACATCCGCCAGTTCGGTGTGCCGGCTGTGGTCGCCATCAACCATTTCTACTCCGACACAGAGGCCGAGATCCAGGCGATGAAGGACTACGTCGCCTCGATGGGCGAAGAGGCGATCCTGTGCAAGCACTGGGCCCAGGGATCGGCCGGTATCGAAGAACTGGCCAAAAGAGTCGTGGCGTTGGCCGAATCCGGCGCGTCGCAATTTGCCCCGCTGTATCCCGACGCCATGCCGCTGTTCGAGAAGATCAACACCATCGTCCAGCGCATCTATCGCGGTTCGGAAGCGATCGCCGACAAATCGGTGCGCGACCAGCTCCACGCCTGGGAGCACGCCGGCTACGGTCATTTGCCGGTCTGCATGGCCAAGACGCAATATTCCTTCTCCACCGATCCGAATCTGCGCGGCGCGCCGACCGGCCACACCGTACCGGTGCGCGAGGTCAGACTGTCTGCCGGCGCCGGCTTCGTCGTCATCATCTGCGGCGAGGTGATGACCATGCCCGGCCTGCCCAAAGCGCCATCCTCGGAAAAGATTTTCCTGAACGAAATGGGCCAGATCGAAGGCCTGTTTTAGGGATAATCAACGCTTGAACGGCAAAGGGCGCCGCAACGCTGCGGCGCCCTTTTTGGCGTCTTCGCGACGATCTCGTCCCTACGCCGCGCTTCGCGCCAGCGCGCGCTGGTTGGAGGCATAGGGTGTGTCGTGCTGGGGTACCACGCCGGTCTTCAGACAATCGATCCACTCGGCGGTTTTGAGAACGGCCGCGAAGCGCGACTGCAATACGATCGTCACGACGCGATGGATTTCCTCCCCCGAAGCGTAACCGGCGCTGTTGGCGTACGGCAACGACCCCGTTGCGTCCGACAGGAACTCGACCTCGAAGCCCATATGCACGGCGTGGATGACCGTCGACAGATCGCAATTGTGAGTCATGTAGCCGATGACCGTGATCGTATCGATAGAGTTGGCGCGCAGCCACTCCTCGAGGTCCGTGCCGGTGAAGGCGCTGGGCAAGTTCTTTTCGATGTAGTGGTCGCGGTCTCGCCTGGCGATTTCCGGGTGCAACTCGGCGCCATGGCTGCCCTTGGCGAAGACCGGTGAGGTTTCCGGCGCCAACTGTTTGATGACCACCACCTTGACGCCTGCCTCGGTGGCCGCGTCCATCGCTCGCGCGACATTGACGACGCTGTCGCGGAAGGGCGGATGCTGGATGGCGAGGTTGCCGCCATCATAGTCGTTTTGAACATCGATGACGATGAGGGCGCGGCGCGGAGCTTTGTCTTTGGCTGGTTGCGACATGGGGTTTTCCTTTCCCGTTGGACATTGATGGGTGGACGATAAGCTCGGCACCGGATTGCAAAAAGTGTCCCGATTGACATTATTCGAAAGAATTGGGACAATCGGCCTCACCCGTTGCTGGAGCTCCCATGACCGATCCTGCCGTTGCCGCCATCGCCTTCGATGGCATCAGCCCGTTTCATCTCTCCGTGCCGTGTCTTGTGTTCGGCGCTGATCGCACGGAGCTCGGCCTGCCGCGCTTCGACTTCCGGGTCTGCGCGATTGAGGACGGGCCGATCCGCACCGATGCCGGGCTGACCATCAGCGTCCCGCACGGGCTTTCCGCGCTCAATGACGCCGACATCGTCATCGTGCCAAGCTGGAAGGATCTCGGGAGCTCGCCTCCAGCCGCATTGATCGACGCGTTGCTTGGCGCGCACGAGCGCGGCGCGCTGATCGTCGGACTGTGCTTGGGAACGTTCGCTGTTGCGGCGACCGGACTGCTTTCGGGGCGGCGAGCGGCGACGCACTGGGCCTACGCGGATCAGCTGCAGGAACTCTATCCCGACATTCTCGTCGAACCGGAAGTGCTCTACATCGACAATGGCGATGTCGTGACATCCGCCGGCGTCGCCGCCGGGCTCGACTGCTGCCTGCACGTCGTACGGGCTCGTTACGGCGCGGAGGCGGCACTTCGCCTTGCCCGGCAGATTGTGCTTTCTCCGCACAGGCAGGGCGGGCAGGCGCAATTCATCGAACGTCCCATCGCCAGGACCGGCAATGCGGACCGCTTCACCCAGGCTCTCGAAGCGGTGCGCAAAACCCTGGGTGAGCCGCACAGTCTGGACAGCGTTGCCGGTCTCGCTGGCCTCACCCGCCGGACGTTCACGCGCCGTTTCCAGAAAACGATCGGCACCAGTTTCGGCGACTGGCTGACCGACCAGCGCGTTCAGCTGGCGCAGCGGCTGCTGGAAGCAACGGAAAAATCGATGGACACGGTTGCCTTCGAGGCCGGCTTCGGCAGCGCTACCTCGCTGCGCCAGCACTTCGCAGCGCGCCTCAGAACCTCGCCGGCGCAGTACCGGCGCGAATTCTCGAGGAGTGCTCAGGAGGAGCGCGTGGCGCACATGCCGAGGTGAAATTCGGCTCGCGCTCGATTCCAGGGCAATCGCTTCAGTGCCGACCTTGGACTGCCATCTGGCTTTTCTCTTGAAGCGATTGCCCTGCTCTCGATCCTGTCGTGCTTGAAAGGCTTTGCGTCATCTGTCATATATTAAAGCGACAGATGACGCGAAGAGGGCTCGCCGTGGCGATGGCATTGGAAAAGGCTGCGCCAGCAGCAAAAAACAATGAACTTCAGAAGGTGGCTAGATTGCTAGGCGGCAGCCGCATTCTGGCAAGGCGCCTCAGCAGCGCTTTGGATGCCCACGAGTTGCTTCTGCACGGCCTGCCGGCTTCAGCGCTGGACCATCTTATCGGGCAACTCGTCTTCATCCAGAAGACCGATTCGCTGGAGAAGGCCGTCGGCATGAGCCTGCGCACCTACCAGCGCCGCAAGGATGCTCCGTCCAAGCCTCTCAGTCAGGACCAGAGCGGACGAACCTGGAAGTTCGCGGAGATCCTGTCGAAAGCGACCGACGTGTTCGGTTCGCAGGCGGAGGCAGAGCAATGGCTGGAGCGCCCGGCGATTGGGCTCGACCAGCGTCGTCCAATCGACCTTCTGGCGACACCGGCAGGGATCGAGCTTGTAGAAGACTATCTGGAACGGCTTGAATATGGCGTTTATGCATGACGCCGCTGCCGGCGGCGCTTGGTGGCTCCGACCTCATCGGATGGCGCCTCGATCAAGCCGCGTTTGCGCCTACATGGGATAGTGGCGAGAGCGCATACAGGGTGGGCGGACGCTGGAACAGCAAGGGCGTGCGCGCCGTCTACTGCTCGATCGATCCGTCGACTGCGATCCTCGAGGTTGCGGTTCATAAGGGCTTCAGGGCGCTCGACACGATTGCGCATGTCATGACGGCAGCGATCGTCAGCGATGTCGCGGATGTGCATATCGTCGACCCCGCCGCCGTGCCCAACCCCAACTGGTTGCGCCCGGGCATTCCGAGCTCCGGGCAACAGGCGTTTGGCGACGATCTTCTGCAACGGCACCGGTTCGTGGTGATTCCGAGCGCCGTATCGCAGCGTAGCTGGAACCTGATCTTCGACGCGAGCCTCGCCAGAGGGGCATACGCCATGAAGACCCGGGAGGCGTTTGCGCTCGACACACGGTTGCATCCACCTCCGGCCAAGTGACACAGCCGCCTATGTCCATCAGAACGAGGACATGACCGGCGACAGAAGCACGGTGCTCAGCTGTTGCTGATTATCCGTGCCGGATTGCCAACCACCGTGGTGTTCGCCGCGACGTCGCGCGTAACCACAGAACCGGCGCCGACGATAGCGCCATCGCCGATCCTGACTCCGCCGAGGATGACGGTACTGCCGCCGATCCAGGCATTGTCGCCGATCTCGACCGGCTTGGCGATCTCCAGCCCTGCCCGTCGCCCGGCAGCCTCCTTGTGGTGCTCGGCGCAATAGATCTGCACATTCGGGCCGAGCAGCGTTCCCTTGCCGATGCGCACTGGCGCCGTATCGAGAATGATGCAGCCGGCATTGAGAAAAACGCGGTCGCCGAGAAAGATGTTGAAGCCATAAGCGCAGTGGAACTGCGCCTCGATCCGGGCGCCCTCGCCCGCAGCGCCGAGCAGCGTCCGCAATTCAGGCCCGATGTCGCGACGCTGCCGGGGCGGCAGGCTGTTGTGCTCGAACACCGCGTCTCGCGCCGTGATGCGCAACGCCTCCAGTTCCGGATCGAGGCAGCAATACCACTCGCCCGCCGCCATTTTCGTGCGTTCGCTTTCGGCCATGGCCGCAACTCCAGTCTCAATCTTTGCCAAAGCACAAGTGCTGCAAATACGGAAGCGCCGGCGGCGACACCACCTCTGGTCAAATACCGGACCTATGGTAGCTTGCTCTCTCGGATATGTCCCAAGCCGGCCATCGAGGGATCAATCATGCTGTACATTCTTGCCCTCCTGATTGGCATCGTTACCGGGCTTCGCGCCATGACCGCGCCCGCCGCGGTTGCCTGGGGCGCCTGGCTTGGCTGGTTGCCGGTCGCCGGCACCTGGGCGAGCTTCATGGGCCACTGGATCGCCGTCGGCATCTTCACCATCCTGGCCATCGCCGAACTGGTCACCGACCAGCTGCCCTCGGCGCCGAGCCGCAAGGTGCCGCAGCAATTCGGCACGCGCATCGTCTTGGGCGCTTTCACCGGCGCGGTGATCGGCGCCACCGGTGGCGCCATCATCGGCGGCCTGATCGCCGGCGCCATCGGCGCGGTGATCGGCACGCTGGGCGGTGCCGAGGCGCGCAAGCGCCTGGCCACCGCCTTCGGCAACGACCCGCCCGCCGCCTTCATCGAGGACGCGGTGGCGATCGTCGGCGGGCTTCTGATCGTGGCGGCGGTGGCATGACGGCAAAGACATTCGACGCCATTATCGTCGGTGCCGGGCAGGCCGGCCCACCGCTCGCCGGCCGGCTGAATGCGGCCGGCATGAGCGTGGCGCTGATCGAGCGAAAGCTGGTCGGCGGCACTTGCGTCAACACCGGCTGCACGCCGACCAAAACGATGGTGGCAAGCGCCTATGCCGCGCATCTCGCCCGCTCCGCCGCGGATTACGGGGTGACGCTGTCCGGTCCCGTCGGCGTAAACTACAAGGCGATCAAGGCGCGCAAGGACAAGGTCTCCAACGACGCCCGCGGCAATCTCGAAGACTGGATTGCCGGCATGGACAAATGCACGCTCTATCGCGGCCATGCGCGCTTCGTAAGCGCCAACACGGTGCGCGTCGGCGACGATCTGCTGAGCGCCGAAAAGATATTCCTCAACACCGGCGGGCGCGCCTCGGTGCCCGACCTGCCTGGCATCGACGGCATTTCTTACCTGACCAATTCCTCGATGATGGATCTCGACGTGCTGCCGCGCCATCTCATCGTTGTCGGCGGCAGCTATGTCTCGCTCGAATTCGCGCAGATGTTCCGCCGCTTCGGTTCCGAAGTCACGGTCATCGAAAAAAGCCCGCGCCTGATCGGTCGCGAGGACGAGGATGTCTCGGACGCCATTTTGTCGATCCTCGAAAACGAAGCCATTGCCGTCCATCTCGGCGCCGACGACATCCGCTTCGCCAGGCGAGGCAACGAAATCGCCGTGACCTTCTCGCCAGGCAAGGCGGCTGCGGTCGGCTCGCATGTGCTGCTGGCGCTCGGCCGCACGCCAAACACCGACGATCTCGGCCTCGACAAAGCCGGCGTCGAGGTCGACAAACGCGGCTTCATCGTCGTCGACGACCAGTTGCGCACCAGCGTGCCCGGCATCTGGGCGATGGGCGACTGCAACGGCAAGGGCGCCTTCACCCACACCTCGTACAACGATTACGAGATCGTCGCCGCCAACCTGCTCGACAACGATCCGCGCAAGGTCAGCGACCGCATCGAGGCCTATGCGCTCTATATCGACCCACCGCTCGGCCGCTGCGGCATGACCGAAGCCGCGGTAAGGAAATCCGGCCGCCGCGCCTTGGTCGGCCAGCGGCCAATGACCCGCGTCAGCCGTGCCGTCGAAAAAGGTGAGACGCAAGGCTTCATGAAGATCCTGGTCGATGCCGACACCAAGGAGATCCTCGGCTGTTCGGTGCTCGGCCCGGGCGGCGACGAGGCGGTGCACTGCGTGCTCGACCTGATGTATGCCAAGGCGCCGGTCAGCACGCTGGCGCGCGCCGTGCACATCCACCCGAACGTCTCGGAGCTTCTGCCGACCATCGCCCAGGAACTCAAGCCGCTGGTGTGACGGCCGGGTAGAATCGTGCGCCCATAGCGGCAGCGACTGGACCAATCGACAGCCCAGCGGCAAAAGGGCATGTGTTCCGCCTCTTCTCCCGGAGCCATCCCATGCAGAAGTCCATCGAACGCGTCGCCGGCGACAGCGAAGGCGTTTCCTACGAATTCCCCGTCTTCCGCTTCGCCGGAACGGACAAGACGGCGCCTTCCGCCTATCTGCAGGCGGCACTTCATGCCGGCGAATTGCCGGGCGTCGTCGCCATCGACACGCTGATGCCGATGCTCAGCAAGGCGGAAGCCGAAGGCCGCATCACCGGCAATATGACCATCGTGCCCTGGGCTAATCCGATCGGCCGCGCGCAATATCTTTACGGCGACCATCAGGGCCGCTTTCATCTGGGCACGCGCACCAATTTCAATCGCGGCTTTCCGCGGCTCGCCGCGCCCGACCTCACGCTGCTGCCGGCGCACGGCACGGTCGACCAGCGGCTGAAAACGCGGCTGCTGCAGCTCTCCATTGGCCACGACATCGTGCTCGACCTGCATTGCGACGATGAGGGCCTCGCCTATCTTTACGTCCACACCAGCCTGTGGCCGGCCATGGCGGATTGTGCAGCGGCCATGGGCGTCGACGCGGTGATGCTGTGGGACGAAGACCCCGACGGCACCTTCGAAGGCGCCTCGATCATGCCGTATCAGAACGTTCCCGCCGACGTCGCGTGCCTCGACCGGCGCGTCGCCACCACGGTCGAATATCGCGGCATACTCGATGTCGACGGCGCCCTCGCCGGCGCCGATGCCGAAGGGCTCTACCGGCTGCTGGTGGCGCGCGACGTCATCCAGGATCAGGCGCTGCCCGCGCCTGGCAGCTTCGTTGGGCTCGTCGCGCCGCTCGAAAACATCGAGATGATGCCGGCGCCCCGCTCGGGCGCGATCCTTTACGACGTGAAGCCGGGCGACCGCGTCACCAAGGGTGCGCGCCTTGCCACCATCGTCCACGCGCCCGGCGAGCCCGACGGCCGCACGGAAGTGTTGGCGCCGCAGGCGGGCCTCATCCTGACGCGGCGTTCCCGCCGCATCATCCGCGCCGGCGAAGACCTCTTGAAGCTGGTCGGCGACGGGACGAGCGCCGATGCAAGGTCGGGAACGCTGGAGGACTGACGCACCCCGCCAGGCTACCCCGAAATCGCCTGTCGCGCCTTGGCCTCCAGCCATTCGGCCATCTGCCGGTACGGCACCGGACCATGGCTCACGCGGGCGACGCCGAGTTCGGCAAGCCTCTGGCGCGGCGGCACATGCGCCAGGGCAATGATGTTGACCGGCAATGCCGTTGCCTCGCAGAGCGCCTCGATCAGGCCTTCATCGGCAAGCCCCGGCGCAAAGAAGCCATGCGCTCCGGCCCTTTCGTAGGCGTGCGCCCGCTCGATCGCCTGATCGAGAAGAGCCTTGTCGTGCGCATTCGGTTTAGTCTTCAGGAAAATGTCGGTTCGGGTGTTAATGAAGGCCGGAATACCCGACGTCTTCACCGCCGCTGCAGCCGCTTCGATCCGCCTCACCTGTATGGCGATGTCGTGCAGCCCACTGCCGCCGACGATCTGATCCTCGAAATTAAAGCCGACGGCTCCAGCCTGCACGGCGAGCGTCACGCTGCGGGCGACAACCTCCGGAGCGACCCCGTAACCCCCCTCGAGGTCCATGGTTACCGGCACATCCACCGCCGCAACGATGCGTTTGATGTTTTCGAGCGCCAGTTCCAACGGGATTTTCTCGCCATCGGCGAATCCGAAAGCGGCCGCGACCGGCCAGCTTCCGGTGGCGATGGCCTTGGCCCCTGCTTTCTCGATGATCTTGGCGGAGCCTGGGTCCCAGGCATTGTAGAGGACAATCGGGTTTCCCTTGACATGGAGAGAATGGAACGTCCGTGCGCGGTCGAACTGCTGGGTCATTTGATGTTTTCCCGTCTTCCTGCTGTTTGATGCAGAGTCTAGGCAGGACGGCCGGTCTTGGCCATGTGCCATGGGTTGCGAAAGCGGCAGCCACCCCACAGACTTTCAAACCTGTTGCGCATACCGCTTTTCGCGGCTATGGATTTCGCCATGAATATGCGTTCGATCAAGACCATTTGGTGGTGGGCTCGCTGACAGCGGCCTGTTCGAACGCGTTCGCGTGACAATAGAGGGTGGCCGCAGCGGAATGTCCGGGCGGCCATTTGTTTTTTCAAGCCATTCCCGGGTCCGTTGCCCCAAAGACGCTGATGGAGACGGCAATGACGACGAAAATTCTGGAGAATGGCGCCGAGCGCTTTGTCACGGCGGGTGGCGTGGCGATTACCCGCCAGCGCCATGACCGGCCTTACGAGGGGGCGATCGACGGCTATGTCGATGGCCTGAATTCGCGCCGCGGCGCCGTGTTTTCCTCGAATTACGAATATCCCGGCCGCTATACGCGCTGGGACACCGCCATCATCGATCCGCCGGTGGTGATCTCGGCACACGGCCGCGCCATGCGCATCGAGGCGCTGAACCGCCGCGGCGAGGTGCTTTTGCCGGTGATTGGCAGAGTGCTTGCCGGCCTTGACGACGTAACGATCGCCGAGACGTCCAACAGACTCATCCGCCTCGAGGTCGCCAGGCCCGGCCGTGTCTTCACCGAGGAGGAACGCAGCCGCGTCCCCTCCGTCTTCACCGTGCTGCGCGCCATCACCGCTTTGTTCAAGACCGAGGAAGACGCCAATCTCGGCCTCTATGGCGCCTTCGGCTACGACCTCGCCTTCCAG
The DNA here is from genome assembly GCF_040320365.1 of Mesorhizobium sp. M0701. Classification (NCBI taxonomy): domain Bacteria; kingdom Pseudomonadati; phylum Pseudomonadota; class Alphaproteobacteria; order Hyphomicrobiales; family Phyllobacteriaceae; genus Mesorhizobium; species Mesorhizobium sp. M0701. Next base: position 15,038 of record NZ_JAMYPO010000006.1, on the reverse strand, counting down.
TTCGATCCGGTCGACTACAAGCTCGAGCGCAAGCCAAGCCAGCGCGATCTCGTGCTGTTCCTGCCCGACGAGATCCTCGTCGTCGACCACTATTCGACCAAGGCCTGGACCGATCGCTACGACTATTCCGGCGATGGCTTCTCGACCGAAGGCCTGCCGCGCGACGAAATCGTCGAGCCGTTCAGGACCGCCGACCGCATCCCGCCGCGCGGCGACCACGAGCCCGGCGAATATGCCAAGCTGGTGCGCAAGGCGATGAAGAGCTTCGAGCGCGGCGACCTGTTCGAAGTGGTGCCGGGGCAGATGTTCTACGAACGCTGCGAAACCCAGCCCTCCGAGATTTCCCGCAAGCTGAAGAGCATCAACCCTTCGCCCTATTCCTTCTTCATCAATCTCGGCGAGGGCGAATATCTGATCGGCGCCTCGCCGGAAATGTTCGTGCGCGTCAACGGCCGCCGCGTCGAGACCTGCCCGATCTCCGGTACCATCAAGCGCGGCGACGACGCCATCTCCGACAGCGAGCAGATCCTGAAGCTGCTCAATTCGAAGAAGGACGAATCCGAACTCACCATGTGCTCGGACGTCGACCGCAACGACAAGTCGAGGGTCTGTGAGCCGGGCTCGGTGCGCGTCATCGGCCGCCGCCAGATCGAAATGTACTCCCGCCTGATCCACACCGTCGACCACATCGAGGGGCGGCTGCGCGAAGGCATGGACGCCTTCGACGCCTTTCTGTCGCATGCCTGGGCGGTCACCGTCACCGGCGCGCCGAAATTATGGGCCATGCGCTTCATCGAGCAGAACGAGAAGAGCCCGCGCGCCTGGTATGGCGGGGCGATCGGCATGGTCAATTTCAACGGTGACATGAACACCGGCCTGACGCTTCGCACCATTCGCATCAAGGACGGCATCGCCGAGGTGCGCGCCGGCGCCACGCTGCTCTTCGACAGCATTCCCGAGGAAGAAGAAGCCGAAACCGAACTGAAGGCATCCGCCATGCTCTCCGCCATCCGCGACGCCAAATCAGGCAATGCCGCCAGCACCGAACGCAGCACCGCGCGTGTCGGCGACGGCGTCAACATCCTGCTGGTCGACCACGAGGACAGTTTCGTTCATACGCTCGCCAACTATTTCCGCCAGACCGGCGCCAATGTCTCGACGGTGCGCACACCAGTGCCGGATGAGATCTTCGACCGGCTGAAGCCAAACCTGGTCGTGCTCTCGCCCGGCCCCGGCACGCCGAAGGACTTCGACTGCGCCGCCACCATCAAGCGGGCCCGTGCGCGCGACCTGCCGATCTTCGGCGTCTGCCTCGGGCTGCAGGCGCTGGCCGAGGCCTATGGCGGCGAGCTGCGCCAACTGCACATCCCGATGCATGGCAAGCCGTCGCGCATCCGCGTGTCGAAGCCGGGCATCATCTTCTCCGGCCTGCCCAAGGAGGTGACGGTCGGCCGCTATCATTCGATCTTTGCAGATCCGGTGCGGCTGCCCGATGGTTTTGTCGTCACCGCCGAGACCGAGGACGGCATCATCATGGCCTTCGAGCACCGCAAGGAGCCGATCGCCGCAGTGCAGTTCCACCCGGAGTCGATCATGACGCTCGGCCACAATGCCGGCATGCGCATCATCGAGAACATCGTCGCGCACCTGCCGCGCAAGGCCAAGGAAAAGGCCGCTTAATTCGAGGGCTCAGTGTTGGGATCTTTTCCCCAGTGACCGCGGCGGAAATCAAAGCCGCCGCCAGGCAGAAGGTCGCCAGCCTCGCCTTCTGGTCGATCGTCGTCGCCTGCGTCGTGCTCGGCCTGAAGCTGGTGGCCTGGTACGTCACCGGTTCGGTCGCGCTTTATTCGGACGCGCTGGAATCGATCGTCAATGTCATTGCCTCTGCCGCCGCCTATTGGGCGATCCAGGTCAGCTACAAGCCAGCCGACCAGGACCATCCGTTCGGCCACCACAAGGCCGAGTATTTCTCGGCCGTCCTCGAAGGCGTGCTGATCGTGCTTGCCGCCTTGCTGATCCTCAATGAGGTCTGGTGGTCCTGGCAGCATCCCGCCCTGCTGGAACAGCCATGGACCGGCCTTGCCGTCAATGGCGTCGCAACGGTCATCAACGCTGTCTGGGCCTTGACGCTGATCCGCACCGGCCGAAGCGAAAAATCGCCGGCTCTCGTTGCCGACGGCAGGCACATCATGACCGACGTGGCGACCTCGGTCGGTGTGTTCATCGGCCTGGTCGGCGCCGTGCTGACCGGCTGGCAGGTTCTCGATCCGGCTCTTGCCGTGATCGTGGCGCTGAACATCCTGTGGCAGGGCTGGCACGTCATCGGCTCGTCGATGAACGGGCTGATGGACCGCGCCGTCGACACCCAGGAACATATCCGCATACGCGACATCATCTCGGCCAATTGCAAGGGCGCGCTCGAGGTCCACGACCTGAAGACGCGCATCGCCGGCCGCGCCACCTTCATCGAGTTCCACCTGGTCGTCGACGCCGACATGTCTGTCGGCGCCAGCCACGTCATCTGCGACCGCATCGAAGACGCGCTGCAGGCCGAAATCCCTTCCGTGCGGGTCATCATCCATGTCGAGCCCGACGACGAGGCGAAACTGCCCAAGGGCACGACGGCCGTGCCGTTCGCGTGAAGCGATAGCGGGACGCCGCCATCCAAAAACCTTGAGGTCGGCGGGACAGCACCCCCCTCTGTCCCGCCGGCATCGCGTCTCTGAACTGCTACAGCCCGCAGGCAGCCTGCGGCATCGGCTCCAGCCGGTAGACCTTGTCGTCGGAGCTGGTGTCACCTTCCGCCGCTTTCGAGCACAGATCGATGATCGGCAGGCCGCTGTTCGGGTTGGCCAGCATCATCGTGCCGTTGGCGCCGCGGCGAAGGAAGACCTCCCTTTGCGCGATGTCACAGGACGCAGCACCCGTCTTCGCGCTCGCCGCGCAGCGCCACTGGTCGCCCTCGCCCTGACAATTATAGACCTGCGTGACCTTGGCCGATTTCTGCCGCGTGGTAACCGAAACGGCGATAGCGCCGCTTGGCCAATTGGCCGGATCGCCCTCCTTGGCGAAAGACGCCAGCTCGACCGGTCCGCGGAACACCCTGATCGACTGGGTCAGTTGGTCGGGATGCGAGCCGAGATGCTCGGCGTCGTAGTCGCGTCCGTAGCAGAAGGCCTGGTCCGGCTTCAGCCGCTCGCGCAATGGCGGGCCAAGTGCCGGATCGATCGGGTCGATGCGCGCGAACTCCGCCTTGCAGGTGGCGGCCGGCATCGGATCGAGCCTGAAGCCGTTGTCGTCCTTGCCCAGCGCCTGCCTTTCGTACTCCGCCTTGCCGAGCTCGTCTTCCGATCCGGCGTCGAGATAGAGGTCGGGCTGCACGTCCGAGACGATCAGCCGGCCTTTGTCGTCGACCTTCAGCGAAGCCATGGTGCGGTCGCAGTCCATACCGCACCGGATCGGGCCGGTCTTGCCGTCCTCCGACTCATGACTGCACCAGCCGCCAAGCCATTCAGGCGCCTCGGCGCCGCGCACCGTCGTCGCCATGAAGCCATTGTAGGAGGAATCGATGCCGGCGCTTGGCTCCTCGTTTGGCCGGCTGACCGGATCGCGGCCGTAATAGAAGAAGATGCGCGTCACCTTCTGCTGCGGATGCGACTTGAGATGCGCGGCGTCATAGACGCGGCCGAAGCAGGCGTCCTTGCCGTCGGGGCTGAGCTCGGTGAGTTTGAGCGTGTCGTCGGCGAAAGCAGAGCCGGCGACGGCGGCGAGCAAGGCAACCCCAACTCCGGCGCCCATCACGGTCCTTGATATCATGCTGGCTCCCCCTGCCCCGACAAGACGTGGCTTCAATTTATGTTAGGATCGAGGCCGAGGCCACGCAAATTGCGCGCGCCGGCCAAATGGGAGATGAAGCCATGCGACGCCGCGATATTTTCCGCGTCGGTCTTGCCGGAGCCGCCGGGCTTTTCGGGCTGCGCCCCACCAAGGCGGCAGCCATTGAAGTCAAGGCCGTCGAAGAGGAAAGGCAAAAGGTCGCCTATCACCTCAGCGATCTCGACAAGGTCAATTTCGTGCTCGGCAACATCAAGAACCACTTCGAAGGCACCGACGGCAAAGTCGACATCGCGCTTGTCGTGCACGGCCCGGCACTTGCCGCCTTCAAGTCGAAGGGTATATCGGCCGCCATTTCCGGGCGGTTCGCCGGCCTTGTCCAGGATGGGCTCAGCCCGCACGCTTGCGCCAACACCATGCACGGCATGGATATCGGCCTGGCCGACCTGCTCGACGGCTTCCATGCAGCCGACAGGGGCGGCGTCGTCAAGCTCGCCGAATTGCAACGCCAGGGCTACGCCTATCTCAGGCCATAGGGCAATTCCAGGAAAAGTGTGAAACGGTTTGCCGTCCGGAATTGCGTCAAGACAAAGAGGGAGCGGTTCGCCGTTTCCGTGAAACGGTGAACCGCCCTAAACTTTTACGGACTTGAACGCGAGGACTGCGAGGGCCTACGAAGAGCAGGCAGAGTCCCCGGAGGAATAGACGTGCCAGCCACCACCACCCTTGTCAGCCCCTCTCTCGTCATCCCCGACCTTGCCGGAAAGGCGGTCCTGGTCACCGGCGCCTCGACCGGCATCGGCGCGGCGCTCGCACTCGCCTACGCCGCGCAGAAATGCCGCGTCGCACTGCATTACAATTCGAGCCGCGCGGCTGCCGAAAACCTGGCCGCGACCATTCGCAACGGCGGCGGCGACGTGTTCCTCGCCCAGGGCGATTTCTCGATTCCCGCCGATGTCGAGCGCGTCGTCGAGGACAGTGCGCAACATTTCGGCCGGCTCGACGGCCTCGTCAACAATGCCGGCGGCATGCTCGGCCGCGTGGCCTATGCCGAGCAGACCGAGGCGCATTACGACGCGGTGATGGACCTCAACGCGCGTTCCGTGCTGACAGCTTCGCGCAAGGCAATCCCATGGCTGAAGCGGCAGGGTGGCTTCATCGTCAACACCTCCTCGATCGCCGCGCGCAACGGCGCCGGCGGCGGCGCCGGCCTGTACGGCTCGGCCAAGGCCTTCGTCTCCAACGTCACGCGCGGCATGGCCAAGGAGCTGATCGGTTTCAACATCCGCGTCAACGCGGTGGCGCCCGGCACGATCGCGACACCTTTCCACGAGCGCTACTCGACCGACGACCAGATGAAGGGCATGATCGCCACCATCCCGCAGGGCCGCGCCGGCACCGCCGAGGACTGCGTTGGCGCCTATCTGTTCCTCTCCTCCGATCTGTTGAGCGGCTACATCACCGGCCAGGTGATCGAGGTGAATGGCGGGCAGTTGATGCCGTAGACGGCGAACTGCATACTCCTGGTTGCGTCATCTCAACGGAGCAAAGCGAATGTACGGACTGATCGGCAAGATGCGGGCGATGCGCGGCCAGCGTGACGCAATGATGGATATCCTGCTCGCCAGCACCGGCGCCATGCCCGGCTGCCTGAACTACATCATCGCCACCGACCCGGCCGATGCCGACGCGATCTGGGTGACCGAAGTGTGGACCGACGCCGAAAGCCACAAGGCTTCGCTGCAGCTGCCCGAAGTCCAGGCGGCAATCGCCAAGGCACGGCCGATCATCGCCGGCTTCGAGTTCCAGGTGGAGACGCATCCTGTTGGCGGGTTCGGGTTGCCGGCGGTGAAGGCGGGATAGAGGGAGAGGCCTATGGGACAGCGCCCCCCTCTGGCCTGCCGGCCATCTCCCCCTCAAGTGGGGAGATTGGCAGCTTCGCCGACAGCGCTCTTTTTTGGAGATTGGCGAAGGCCGACGTGACATCCAATCTCCCCCACTAGAGGGGGAGATGTCCGGCAGGACAGAGGGGGGCGCGAAGGATCGCTGCGGATGGTTGGTGCCATTACCACCCAAGCCCTTTTCCGCGCAAAAAGGGTTCGCATTTTTTCGCCACCGGTCTAAGAGCCCATCTATGGATTCTTCCCCGAACCCGCCGGCCATCGAGCATCTGGCGCGGATCCACAGGGCCTGGCAGTGGCCGGTCCTGGTGGTGGTCTCGGTGCTGTTTGCCGGCGCGCTGGAACTCGCCGCCCTGCCCGCCGCGCTCTTGATCGGACCGATGCTGGCGGCCATCGCTGCCGGCACCAACGGCGCCACGGTGCGCGTGCCGCGGGTTCTGTTCGGCTCAGCCCAGGCGGTCGTCGGCTGCCTCGTCGCCAGTTCCATCTCGGCCGATATCTTTCCCGTCTTCTACAAGGAATGGCCGCTGTTCCTTGGCGTCGTGATGGCGACGGTCGCGGCATCCAGCCTGCTCGGCTGGCTGATCAGCCGCTGGCGCATCCTGCCCGGCACCACCGCGGTCTGGGGCTCGTCGCCGGGCGCCGCTACCGCCATGGTGCTGATGGCCGGTGCCTTCGGCGCCGACCAGCGCCTCGTCGCCTTCATGCTTTATCTGCGCGTCATCTGCGTCTCGATGACGGCAGCCCTGGTGGCCAAGCTTTGGGTCGACACCTCAGGCATCGAGGTGCCGGCCATCGTCTGGTTCCCGCCGGTCGACCCGCAAGGCTTGGCCGCAACATTCGGCGTGGCGCTGGTCGGCGGCCTCGCCGGAAAGCTTTTCCGGCTGCCGTCGCCGTTTTTCCTCGGCACCTTCATTTTCGGCACCGTGATCCATCTCGGGCTCGGCGTGACCATGCAGTTGCCACCCTGGCTGCTTGCCTTGAGCTATACGATGATCGGCCGAGCATCGGCCTGAATTTCACCAGGGCCATTTTGCGCCACGCGGCCCGCGCGCTGCCGCAGATCGTCGGCTCGATCATTGCCCTGATCGTCTTTTGCGGCGGCCTCGCCTTCCTGATCAGCCGCCTGCTCGGCATCGATCCGCTGACCGCCTATCTGGCAACCAGCCCCGGCGGCATGGACAGCGTCGCCATCATCGCCGCCGCCGCGCAGCATGTCGACATCTCCTTCGTCATGGCGCTGCAATCGGCACGCTTCCTGATCGTGCTTCTGGTCGGCCCAAGCGTGGCGCGGCTGGTGGCGAGAAGCCTCAAACGATAGCAGCTTGCCTCTGCCTGATTCGCAGCCGGTTTTCCTGAAACCGGTCGCACTTTGCTGCCGCCGACCGTATCGGGCCAGCACCCGCACGAGCTCAAAAAATAACTTGACTCAAATACTCAGATTTGAGAGCCCCTTCCGTCAATGTACGGAAGAGTGGAGACGAATTGATGCGGAAACGGACGATGACATGGCTCCTGGGGTTATCATTGCCGGGCAGCATGGCCCTGCTCGACCTGTCCGGGCCGGCTCACGCCCAGGACCAGGGCGGCGTCACCGTTCTCAACAAGATCGAGGTCGATGCCGAGAGCGACGAGATCCTCGTGCAAGACGGCTATGTCGCCAAGAAGGACCGCATCGGCACCAAGACCGACACGCCGATCTCTAGGATTCCGCAAGCCGTTTCGGTTGTGACGCAAAAGCAGATCGAGGACCAGAAGCCACGCACGCTGAACGAATCGCTCGGCTATGTCGCAAGCGCCAATCCGAACAGCTTCGGCTTCGACACCCGCTACGACGCCTTCTTCCTGCGCGGCTTCCAGGCCTTTTACAACGGCATGTTCCGCGACGGGCTGCGCCAGTACAACGGCCCCTCCGCCTGGTTCAAGACCGAGCCCTACGGCATCGAAGGCGTCACCATCCTGAAGGGTCCGGCCTCCTCGCTTTACGGCATCAGCGGTCCGGGCGGCATCGTCAATGTCGTCACCAAGCGCCCCAAGGAAGAACAGTTCCGCGAGGTCGAAATGCTGCTCGGCGCGCACAATCGCTTCCAGGCCGCACTCGATGCTTCCGGCCCGGTGAACGAAGACGGCAGCATCCTCTATCGCTTCACCAGCCTCGGCCACACCAGCGACACCGACCTGCCCGGTTATCCCGACGACAAGATCTATCTGGCGCCGGCAGTCACCTTCAAGCCGGATGAGGACACCAGGCTGACCATCCTCGGCGAATATTCGAAATCCGTCACCGGCGGCACCGCTGCCTTCTACAATTCGGGCGGCGCTCTGACGCACCTTTATGAGGGCGATCCCGCCTGGAACGACTTCGACCAGACCCAGGGCCGCATCGGCTACGAGTTCGAGCACCGTTTCAACGACGTGCTGACGGTCCGGCAGAACCTTCGCTACGGCGCCGTCGACAGCGACATCGAATATAGCGGTCATTACCCGGACGGCGTGGACCTGAAACGCTACTGGGGCCACTACACCGAGATCATGAAGAACTTCGTCGTCGACAACATGGCGCAGTTCGAATTCGATACCGGCCAGGTCAGGCATACGGCGGTAGCCGGCATCGATTACGCCTGGTCTAATTATGACGCCGGCAGCGGTATTTCCTACGTTTCCGTCGACGACATCAAGGCCGCTCCGGTTCCTTACTCTGGCGGGCAGGAGATGAACCAGCTCGGCGCCTACCTGCATGACCAGATGGAGTGGAACGATTTCACCCTGTTCGCCAGCGGTCGCTACGACTGGGCCGACACCACCTCGACCGCCGCCGACTTCACCAAGTCCAAGCAGGACGACAGTGCCCTTTCCGGCCGGCTCGGCCTGTCCTACCAGACCGAATGGGGCATCACGCCCTATGTCAACTATTCGACGTCGTTCTCGCCCAATATCGGCTTCGTCTATGACGATGTCAGCAGCCCTGTCGGTCGCGTCGCCCGTCCGACCATTGCGACGCAGAAGGAAATCGGCGTCAAATACGAATTTGCCGATTATAACGCCGCCGTCAGCGCCGCTCTGTTCGACATCGACCAGAAGGATGGCGTCGTCTTCGAGGCCTCGACCGGCATCAACAAGCAGCGCCAGCTCGACCTGAACTCGCGCGGCGTCGAACTGGAAGCCAGCGCCTCGCTCGACAACGGCCTCAGCATACTCGCCTCTTACACCTATCTGCGCGTGAAAATCGAACGCGGCGCCACGGGAACCGCAGGCAAGGAACTGTCGGCGACGCCAAATCACATCCTGTCGCTCTGGGGGCAGTACCAGTTCGAGGACGGCACGCTGCAGGGGGTCGGGCTGGGCAGCGGCGTTCGCGTTGCCGGCTCGAGCTATGGCAATGACACCAACACCTTCAAGAACGACGCGCGCGCCTTCGTCGACGCCTCGCTCTCCTACGATTTCGGCTACCGCAATCCCAAACTCGAGGGCGTGAAGCTGCAGGTCAACGCCAAGAACCTGTTCGACACTCAAAAATCCATCTGCTCGGCCGGCTATTGCTACCGCGACGAGGGCCGCTCGCTGTTCGCCAGCCTGCGCTACCGCTTCTGATGTCGATCGCCGTTTCCAGCCGGGCATCGACGCCTGTCGCGATCGTCCTGGCGATCGGCGGGCTCTACGTCGCGCAGAGCGTAATCGGCGGCATCACCTGGGCGGGCCTGCCGGCGGTGATGCGCGACCAGGGCCTGCCACTCGACCGGATCGGCCTGGTCTCGCTGATCGCGCTGCCATGGGCGCTCAAGTTTCTATGGGCGCCGGCCGTCGAGCGCTATCGGCTGCCGCCGGTCGGCAAGAACCGCACCGGCACGATCGTCGCCGCCGGTGGGCTCGTGTCCATCGCCGGGTTGTGGGCCGTCGGCGCGCTCGGCCCGGAGGCCTGGCCGGTTCTGGCCTGCCTGACCATCGTCGCCTTCGCCGCCTCGACCGTCGACATTGCCTGCGATGGTTTCGCCGTGCAGAGCCTGGCCAAGGAAAACCACGGCTGGGGCAATGCCGCGCAGGTCGGCGGCGCCTATCTCGGCTCGGCCATCGGCGCCGGCCTGTTTCTGCTTCTGGTCGACGCTTATGGCTGGCGCATCGCCGTTTGGGCGATGGCCTTGCTGCTCCTGCCGCTCGGTCTGCCCTTCCTGCTTGGCGTGGCCAACCGCGCGCGCGAGGAGACGCGCGAGCATGTTCCCAGCCTTCTCGACGCGTTGAAGCGTCCCGAAATTCGGCGCGGCCTGGCAGCGTCGGCCATCTATGTCCTGGCCCAGAAGGCGGCACTCGCCATGCTCGGACCATTCCTGATCGACGCCGGGCTCGACCTCTCGATGGTCGGACTTGTCAACGGCGTCGGCAGCATGTTCGTCGGCCTGGCTGCCGCACTCGCCGGCGGCGCTCTCGTTAAATGGTTCGGCCCGCGCAACGTGCTCGTCCTGGCGCTTTTCCTGCAGGCCGGATCGCTGTTCTTCTTTTCGGTCTTCGATTTTCTTGGCGGCTTCTCGACCACCGCTTTGATGGCCATCGCGGTGCTCAGCTCGTCCGGCTTCATGGCTCTCGGTTTCGTCGCGCTTTACGCGCAGTTCATGCGCTGGTCAGATCCAAGACAGGCGGGCGTCGACTTCACGCTGTTCCAGTGCATGGACGCACTGATGAGCATGGCCGGCGGGATCGCGGCCGGCTACGCCGCGCAGTATTTCGGCTATGGCGCGTTCTTCGCAGGCGCCGGCCTCGTCGCGCTTCTGGCCGCCCCGGCGATCGCCTTCGTATCCGACCGCCACTGACCCCGCCCGCCCTTGTGCAGCAGGGGAATCGCATATGGAAGTTTGGGGTATTTGCCAGGCCGCGTACCCCCACCCCTAACCCCTCCCCACAAGGGGGAGGGGGACGATGCCGCTGCTGTTTCGGCTAGAATCGTCGAAGTTTGCCGCTGAGTGGCTCTGCCGCAAAAGTTCCCCTCCCCCTTGTGGGGAGGGGTTAGGGGTGGGGGTCTTCTTCGCAAGAATCCGTATGCGATCCTCTGCCCCCGAGGGGCGGCGCGCTATTCTTCGCCGCCGTCCGCCGCTTGCGTCCCGTGGCGCCAGTAGGCGGTGACCAGGTGCCGGTCGCGCGGCACACCCCATTCCTTGCGGACGATCCTGCGGATCTCGCGGAAATCGCCGAACTCGCATCCGGCCCAGACATAGAGATTGTCGGCAAGCGCGGTCCGGCTCCGCTGTCGCAGCACGGCCGATAACAGGCTGGCCGTGCCGGCCTCGCGCCCATGCCGATAGAGCCAGGTGACGGCAACGGTCTCGCCCGCGGCCAGCGGCATCCGATCGTCGGGACCACCGACCTCGATGAACGCTTCGGCGCGGGTTGACGGCGAAAGCTGCTCCAGGATCCTGCCGATCGCCGGAAGCGCGGTGTCGTCGCCGAGCAGCAGCAGGTTTTGCGCCTCGGGCACGCCGCCTCCGCCCGGTCCGATCATGCCGATGATCTCGCCGGCAACTGCCTTTTCGGCGAAAGCGGCCGCCGGCGTATCCATACCGGGGTGGAGGACGAAATCGACATCCAGCCAGCCGCTTGCGGCGTCCAGTGCCCGGATCGTGTAGACCCGCACGACGAGCGCGTCCTCGCCCGACGGCCAGACCATCAGGCCGTCGGCGCCCATCGACGGCCACACCGGCAGCCTGCCGCGCGGCGGCAGCAGCAGCCGCACATGCAGGCCGCCACGGCCAAAGCGGCCGAGATCGTTGCCGGTGAAGCGGACGCGCTGCATATGCGGAGAAATCCGCGTCGAGGACAGCACCGTGATCTCGCGGAAGAACACCGGCGTGCCAGCATCGCTGCCGTCGCCCTGCCAGGCGATGCCCCTGGTCGTGCCGAGATGTTGCGAGAAATGGCCGGCGACCGCCATCTTCATGTAGGACAGGCAGGTTTCATCCTCGGCCGCGACGCGGATCAGCACGTTGTCGTCACCGAGCGCGGCTTTCAACGAGCCGTAGTGCGTGCGAAATTCCCAATGATCGGCAAGGCCGGTATCGATCTCGGATTCGCCGTGCTCGGCGCGCAGCCTGTCCATCACCGACCGGATGGCGGCACCGCTGATCCGGGTTTGCGCACTCAATTGCTCCATCGCTAAGCCTTTCGATGCCGTTGAATTCGAGATCGCCCTGGACGTCGGCGCCTTTGCGGCATGCCACAGCCGGCCTGGCGTTTCCACTAAAAGATGATAAACATAGTCATGTTTTTGGCATCAAGCCAATGAGTCCCGCGCGAGCAACGGCGGCCGTGGCGGCGAGGTGGCCTAAAGGGCCCTCAAAATATCCTTCAGCTGATCACCAGGCTGGAGATGCGGTTGCCGTCCACGGTGAATGCCATGTCGCCCTCGCCGTTGAAGCCGTTGCCTGTGACGGCAATGCGGACGTGATAGGTCTCGCCCGCCGGTTCGATACGAATGATGCTAAGTTTGGACTGCACGCCGATATTGTCCGACTGGTTCCAGCGCGCAATCTGCTCGCGGCCCTTGAACGACCGGCCCCAGTCGCTCAGGAAGGCATCGGGCGTGAACGTCTCGAGGAAAGCCTTGGTGTCGCCGGCGTTGGTGGCTTCGACAAAGCGGCGGATGGCATCGGGCGTGGTCATTTCCTTCCTCCAGGTGGCCTAATCCAGCCGGTGCATCAGATCGTCGTCCAGCCAGCGAGCGAAGAAATAGACCAGTTGCTTGTGCCACCACGGCCAGTCATGGGCGGCATCGCCGCCCCAGTAGTCGACCCAGGCCGGAATCGACTTGTCACGCAGGATCTGTTCCAGCGCCTGCGTATCGGCAAGCATCCGTTCCTCCCAGGCACCCTGCCCGCAGCAGAAGATCAGCCGCAGCGCCTTCAGCCTGACAAGCAGCCCCGGATCGACGATACCCGGCAGGTAGTCGAGCGGCGAGTTGAAGAAAATCTGTCCGTCGAGCGCGCTGCCGAAGAAATCGTGGGTGGAGTAAACCCCCGACAGCGCGATGACGCCGCTGGCCAGTTCCGGAAAGCGGAAGACGAAATTCGACGAATGGTAGCCGCCCATCGAGCAGCCGCAAAACAGCGGCTTCAGCGTACGCCCGCCATTGGACTCGGCCGCGACAGACAGGAGTTCCGGCAGCGCCTCTTCGCGCACATAGCGGAAATACGCTTCATGCCGGGCGATGCGATGGGCCGGCTCGGCATGGCGGTCGAAGAAGGATTCCGCATCGATGCCGTCCAGCGTGAACAACTGGATGCGACCGGTGTCGACGAACTCGGCGAGAGCCGAGACCGCGCCGGAATCCTCGAACTGGTAGAACCGCCCTTGCGAAGTCGGGAACACAACCACGGGTCGGCCGGCATGGCCGTAGCGCTTGTATTCCATGTCGCGGCCGAGGTTGCGGCCAAAACCCTTGTGGTAGGAAACGTCCATCGCCTCACGCCTTTTCCGCATGGATGTAGTCGACCGCCCGGCGCAGCGCCTTCGGGTCGGTGGAGCGCAGCTGATAGGCGTAGTTTCCCATGGCGCGGCTGAAAACCTCCTCGATGGCGTGATGATGGACGATCATGTCGCCATGGGCGGCCAGCACGTCGGCATGGCTGTGCACATAGTTGAGGTGCCGCTTGCGGCTGGCATAGGCGGTGAAATACTTGCCCCTGTAAGGGCCGCCGGCGGCGTCCTTGACCACCATGTCGGCCCAGGCGGCATAAACATCGATATCGAAGGTGTAATTGATGGCATCGGTCATCCAGGCGCCAGGCGGCCGCATGTTGACCTCCAGCGCGATGACCCGGTCGTCCCTGGTTTCGAACAGCTCGATGTGGAAGAAGCGCTCGCGCACGTCGAACGCCTTGAGGATTTTCCTGCCGGCCTCCTCGACCGCCCGGCTGATCTCGGGAAAACAGACATAGCTCATATGGCGGTCGCGGTTGACCACCTCCATGACGCTCTGGTCGTAGCGGTGGCTGGCGGCCAGCACCACCTCGCCGTCGCGGTTGACCAGCCCGTCATAGGTCACCACCAGCCCTTCGATGAATTGCTCCATGACGAAGCTGACGCCTTCCGGCTTGTCCCTGAAGAAGCTGTCGAGTTCGCCGGTGTTGGAGATTTTGAAAGTGTTCGAGGCGCCGGAGCCCGAATCCGGCTTCACCACCACGGGATAGCCGACACGTCGGATGAAGGTCATGGCGCCGGCGCGGTCGGAGCACTTGCGCTGCGGGATGGTTTCGACGCCGCTCTTGCGGAAGAACGCCCGCATGCGGCTCTTGCGTTTCAAATTCTTGACGAAGTCGAGCTTGGTGCCGAAGATGTTGAAGTCGGTGCGGATATTGGCTTCCAGCTCCAGCCAATGCTCGTTGAGCGATTCGAACCGGTCGACGCGGCCCCATTTGTGGATGAAATGGCCGATCGCCCGGAACACCGGCTCGTACTCCTCCATGTCGTCGATGCGGTAATATTCCGAAAGGGCTGCCTTCAATTTGCCGTCCAGCGCATCGAACGGCGCGTCGCCAATGCCGAGCACGGTGGCGCCGGCCTTCTTCAGCCGGTCGCAGAAATCGGCGCCATTGGCTGGAAAATGCGGCGAGAAGAACACGAAGTTCATGGACGATCCCTCCCGGCGGCGAGCCATTGCACCCCCGCCGACAATCGACTCTGGCGCATTTGCCGGGCTCGGGGAAGAGCAACTGGATCAGGTGAGCGCTGGGTCCTCGAAAGGTGACGCCAAACCGTGAAACAAAAAACCCGCCTCGACGGCGGGTCCTCGGCGCCAATCAGCACCATACCCAAATTAGTAGCATAGCTGCCGGCACAAAGCAAGAACAAAGTTGCTATAATCAGGAAAAATCGCTTCATGTCGGCGCCGCGCCTTCATTGCAGCTTGGGTTCCTCGCCCCACGAAAATGGCTAGGGGATGCACACATCTTTTCGTTGCGTCGATGACTCATCTGTGAGTTGCGGCGTCGGGTTGGTGTGTGATTCTGTAGGCGACGTACTGAGGGAGGTGTCGCGGTGTCATCTATGGGATTGTTGGGGTCGTTCGGTGACGAACGGCTCGAAAAAAGGGGGTCCAGCTTCTGGAGCGGATGGTGTCGCGCGAGAGCGTGTGCCTGCGCCGCTTGGCTGGAGGAGCCCGTAGCGGGATCGTGGGCTTTTGTCGGTTCCTGGCGAACGCTCGGGTGACGACGGACAGGCTGATTGAAGGTTGGGGCGCTGCGACGGCTGAGGCTAGCGCCGGTCGTCATGTGCTGGCGATCCAGGACACCAGTGAGATCAATTTCGCGACGACGCCGGAGT